>JAKAON010000063.1 GCA_021812185.1 Microcaldota archaeon | reverse complement strand
GCCAGTTGTAACAGGACGCGAGAGCGACAGCGCATATGTGATTGCTGAGAAGATGAAGAGGCACCGCATAGGATCGGTAGTAATACTGAATGCCGGAAAGAAGCCTGCCGGTATAATAACAGAGCGCGACATAATCAGGAGAATGCTTGCAAAAAAGAGACGCAACGCAGATGTGGCTGCAAAGGACATAATGAGTTTTCCGCTTGTGAAAATCAGTGAGGATGCAACACTTGAGGAGGCTGCCGCGTTGATGGTAAGGAAAAAGGTCAAGAAGCTATGTGTTATCGACAGGTCTGAAGGGATTGTAGGCATAATATCTGAGAGCGACATAATAAGGAATGCAAACTATATAATTGACACGCTTAAAGAACTGCTTTCGGCTGGTTATCAAGGAAGCTGACGTTTTCTCCGAATAAAGCTTTCGACAGCGCATTCTGCGAAAAGGCTAATCCATAAATTTGCCCCAAGGTAACCTGGGATTTATTTTTGGGACGCCAGAACATTTCGTATGGCAAGTGATAAATATCTTATATGAAAACTGCATTTATGGCATTCACAGTTATAATAGATGGCAAGCCATGCGCCGGAAAGACTACAATATCAAAAGCCGTAGAAATAAAGCTATCCGATACCTATGGCATAAAAGCATTTGATGCAAAGGCGCACGTTCTTGAAAACGGCTTTTTCTCAAGGCTCCTTAATAAGTTCGCAGACGTAGAGATAGACTCTTACAAAACCCTTGTGCATTCATCGGTTCGCCATGCGATAAGCTACGCTGCACTGGAAGAGAGTGCATGGAAGAACAATAAAAAATATGACGTGATGCTGCTTCAAAGGTCCCCATATGCATTCTCGTTCGCATTAGATGCAGTGAAAAGCATTTCCGGAAAAGAGGGCAACTACGAGCCGTCTGGCTTGTTGTACGGCGCCATAAAAGCATGGGCAGAGCTAATGAAGCCTGACATGTTCATATACCTGACTGCAGGTGCAGAAACGCTTAAGGAAAGGTTCCGTAACCGGGCAGATGGCAAGGACACAATACACAAAAAGATGATATCTATTGACGATTCGAAGCAGATAGAACTGCTGAAAAGATACATGCGCAGCGATTTCAATGTGATAAGCAACATATCGAGTGTAGAGGAAGGCGCAAGCAAAGTCGCCTCTACTATAGTCCGAGGGTATTATGCTGCAAAATCCCTTCAAGCGGCAACAAATAAATAATAAATGTAAAAGTTCTATATGATTGTCATATGGGTGCAATATTATGGATGAAGACAAAATAAGCGACTACATTGATAAATATTCCGATTCTCTTAGGGATGTAACCCTTTGCTATTTCGTAGATAAAAAGACTTCGAAAGTGCTGCTGGCAATGAAGAAGCGCGGCTTCGGGCAGGGCAAGCTAAACGGCGTCGGAGGCAAGCTCAAGCAAGGCGAAACAGTAGACGATGCAATGATAAGGGAATCGATAGAGGAAGTCGGAGCAAGGCCAAAAAGTTATTACAAGGCAGCCACCCTTTGCTTCTATTTCGGCGGGAGCAATCCTAAAAGCGAATTCAACCAGAGGGTCCATGTATACATAGCAGACGAATGGAGTGGGGAAATATCAGAAAGCGAAGAGATGAAGCCAGAATGGTTCGAAATAAGCTCCATACCTTTGGATATGATGTGGGATGACGACAAATACTGGCTGCCACATGTTATGAACGGCAAATTCGTGGATGCGCATTTCCTTTTTGGAGATTCCAATACTGTAATAGATATGAAAATGAGCTACGGGGCAGCTGGAGACAAATGATGTAAGATAAAATATTTATACCAAGCAAATGAAGAGTTTGCCTGAAAGGCATGCGGACCATAATATATTAATATCTGATAATCCAAATATTATGTAAATGACAACAACAAGCAGGCAGAAGGGACTTGATGACTTTTTCCCTGAGGCAAGGCCGCCTATTACTGTTGACGCCAAGCTGCAGAGCTCAGGCCATAATGCGACCCATATGCTAAGGAATGATTCAAACTATCGTTTATCTGAAGTAGAATACTGGTTGCGGACATCTTCCAAGCAGAGCATTGAGCCTGACGGCTTCTTTGAACGTGCCGCGAGCTATGAAAGCATGGGCCAATACTGCATACGCATAACATCTATAAAGGCAATAAAAAGCCAGACGAGCAATGAAGCTGCGCTCTGCATCACGACTAACTTTTATTATAGGGGTAATGGCGAACACAAGCCAGTTGCCTTTTTTATAAACGGGATTGATATAGGCACAGCAGAATCAAAAGCAAAGGCGATCAAGCGTGCGCTTGAGGATTATCCTGACGGTAGCGTATTAGCGAAAGTTACCGCTTGGAAAAAGCAAAATCACGGCAGCAAATCGCGGGAATACCCATTCAATATGTCCACTGATTACTCTTTGTCCAACCTTTGCTTTTATGTTTCAGATGCGCGCGTAAGGGACGGCGATATAATACTAGCGCATAGGATGTATTAGGCTAGCAGATTCTGCAATACAGATACATTGCCGCAGAATGCAGATAGCATCGTTCTATTCATTGTCTATGTGTTCTCCGCACTGGACGTGCATGCGTTCAGCACCGCGTGCTTTCGAACATGTCCATTGCAGATCCTATGTCATGCACTGGCTCAGACAGTATTGCGCGTTTAGGGGTGAATGAGCCCTTCTCAATTCTGATGAAAGAGACAATGACTGCAAATTTGTCCTTCTTATCCAAATTAAGCTCAGACACTCTGCACAGCTGCTTGCATTCACCGTAGCTAGGATCTTCCTTCAGCGTCTCTATTATGCGATATTTCTTTCCTTTCAATGCAAAGAGGCTGCCATCGCCGGTCGGCGACGTTATTTCATTCCAAGCTAGTTCTTTTTTGGCCATATTCCCGCCTGCATATCAATCAGGGGGATATTGCCCTTCCATACTTGGCTGTAAATCATTTTAACCTTTTCGCTTTTGCAAGAAGCATCTCATGGCGGCGCGCTTTCAGCGCCTCGCCCTCTTGCGCGATGCAGAAGTCGTCCTTTTCTTCGTGCTTTTCTTGTTGCGGCGGGTCTTTGTACCCTTTGCAGGCTTCTTTCTAACTGCCTTTCTTGTGCGTGCAGGTGCACGCTTCTTCAGTTTAGCCTTGATCTTGGCAGCATTGGCTCTCTTCTTTGCAGCCATGCGCGACTTCTTCCTTGCGATCATTGCGTATGTTGCGGCAACCGCAACTATTACTATGGCAAATACAACTATGACATAATAGATCAAAGGCACGCCCTTAGGCGGGGCTGACTCTATGGTTACTATCTTTGCGACTCCTTCTCTTATTATCGCTCCGGCACCGCCAGTAACATTGGCTACAGGGGCTGTTTCTACTATCGACAGGACGCCCTGCCATTTAAGATATGGCTTGTCGCTAGAAGGAATGCTCGCTCTTATGCTTATAACCTGCTGAGAATCCGGCGCAAGCGTGCCATTCATAGGGGTTACCGCGACTGTTGGCGTTGCATTGTTGGGTATTGTGTTGAGCGTAGGAAGTACGACGCTATAGCCTATCGGCGCAGATCCAGAATTGAGTATTGAGTAGTTGAACGTGCTGCTGCTTCCCACGCTTATGTTGAAAAACGGCTGGCCTGCCTGTTCGCCAAGCTGCGCGTATGCTAATGTGCCAGACACGATGAACAAAGAAAAAATCGC
>JAKAON010000062.1 GCA_021812185.1 Microcaldota archaeon | reverse complement strand
AGTTCTCTGGATTCTTGAGCAGGCCCTTTAGCTGCTCGTCGGTGAACTTGGTCCCTGTGCTGTATATGAAAAGGTAGATTATCTCTCCGTTCATGATCATTCACCAAAATCGGCCAAAATATCGGAATGGTCCGCATCCTAATTATCCTTTTGAACGCTATTATACCTATATGGTGCAAAAACCTCGTTCAGCTGCTGAACCTTCGCATTAATCTATCCAAATAGCCTTCTAACTTTTTGGAGAATTCATAGAAATCTTTTTTGTTAACTCCACGGCAGTAAAAATGTTCTACTCCAAAAAGGGCAATCGTTTTTGAAATCCATGCCAATACGGTGCTCAAAGGCCTTTAGGTTTCATAGACAGATTTGGAACAGTGTTTATAAATGCCTAAAAACATAGGTAATTAATGGTAAAATGCAAGTTAACCAGGTCAACACGGCCTCGCCGCCTCTGATACTATCTCCTCCAGGGCTGATAATGGTGACAGGGGCCCCCGGAACCGGAAAGAGCGTCCTATCAAAAGTCCTAAGCACCATAGTGTGCGCAACGCACATAGACAAGGACGTGATTAACGATGCTCTTAGGCCCAGGGAGATGGACGCCAGGACGTTTAGGTCAAGCGAATACTACGCAAAGAATGTGCGGCGCCAGTCATACGAAGTCATGTATGCGCTTGCAAGCGCAAATCTCGAATATGGGGTCTCAGTCATCCTCGACGCTCCCCATATAGAAGAATCAAGGGACCCGAAGTGGCGCAGCTTCATAGAGCAGATGGCATCAAGCCACGGCGCAAATCTGCACGTATTCCAAACAATCCTCCAATTAGATAAGCTCCATGGGAGGATACTTGAGCGCAATGCCACAAGGGACCATGAATTCCTAACTTGCGATGCCGCATTTGCGTCGCGCGTCTCAAAGTGCCCTCCAGATGAGGAAATAAGCTGGCCAAATCAGAAAGTGCACATAATTGACACAAATAAAGGCCTGACCGGAAAAGACATAATTGAAATGATGAAGTACCTCCTAAGAGACACGGAGAAGTGAAATTCGATTTTGTGAACTAAGCCCATTCGCGCTGCCTTCATTTGTCAAACGCACAAACGCATAAAGGAGATGCGCTTTGTACCAAACGATAAAAGGTATAAAAACGTATTGAGTATATATAGAACGTGATTTTCATGGATAAAGTACTAGTCACAGGTGCAACTTAGATTCATAGGCAAGGAACTAGTAAAGAAGCTATATGATGAAAATTAAGTACGAAGTCCACACACTTTAGATACGTGACCGCAATAAACGTGCAAAATCCTAAAAAGTGCAAAGCTATTTTCACATATGCAAATTTATATCTATATATTCAAACAGTATTGAAGTGATATCATGAACGATATGCGTATTTTTAGAAGTGAAGGATGGTATGTTGTGGAGATACCTTCATTGCACGTAGTCACAAGGGCTAAAACAATGCCTTCTTTGAGAAAGAATCTGAAGGAAGCAGTAGAAGTTGCCGTAGAAGGACTGCTTGCATTAAAATCAAACAAAATAACGGAAACCAAAACCGTATTAGCAAGAGCATAGTGATAGTTATGTCAAGGTTGGTGGTAAAACCTTACAAACTGCTCCAAGTTCTAGTCAAGTATTACAATTTTCAATCCGTAAGGCAAAAAGGGAGCCACATCTTTGTAACCAATTTTGAACACTCTACAGTTATCCCGATGCACTGAGGCAATTTAGATCAAGGGACTCTAAATGCTATATTGAAACAAGCAGGCTTGACAAAAGATGATATAAGAAGATACCTCTAGAATTGAGAATTCTTTTGTGCAATGACAGAATAGAAGAATTGACGTATGTCACGGAGCCACCCAAACGATAAAAGGTATAAAAACGTATTGAGTATATATAGAACGTGATTTTCATGGATAAAGTACTAGTCACTGGTGCAACCGGATTCATAGGCAAGGAACTAGTAAAGAAGCTAACCGAAGAAAAAAAGTATGAAATCCACACGCTCGAAAGATACGTAACTGGAAGATACAAGATGGATGAGTCAGGGATAAAGAAACATTATGCAACCCTCACAGATTTTGTCACTGTCAAGAAGATAATAAGGAAACTGCAGCCAAACTACGTGATCCACACTGCCGCAATAAGTCCGGTGGCATTCTCATACGACAACTATATGGAAGTAAATGAGACAAATTACCTCGGCACCATCAATCTTGCCGAGGCATGCCATAGGGAAGTGCAAAATTTCAAGCAGTTCATAATGTCGGGAACGAGCGAGGAGTACGGGATGACGCTAAAGAGCGATAAGGAAAAGCTCACCGAAGATTCGATCCTTCATCCAAACAGCCCGTATGCAGTCTCCAAGGTCGCAGCGGATTACTACCTAAACTACATGCATGAGGCATACAACTTTCCATCCACTATAATTAGGCCATTTAACACGTACGGAAGGTCGGACAACAACCACTTCTTCATAGAAAGGACAATAAACCAGATGCTGGGCGGCAAAGAGGTCACATTGGGTGATCCAAGTGCGGTTCGGGACTGGATATATGTGGATGACCATGTGGATGGATACATAAAGGCGCTGGGGAACAAGAATGCGATTGGACAAACGATACAACTTGCGTCAGGAAAAGGATACACGACAAAACAGACTGCGCAGATCATCGCAAAACTGACAAATTTCAAGGGAAAGATAAAGTGGAACGCGACTCAAAGGAGGCCGCTTGACGCAAAGATACTCATCGGAGATAACAGGAAGGCTGCAAAATTGATAAATTGGAAACCAAAGCACTCCCTTGAAGAGGGCCTGAAGAAAACAATAGCTCATTGGAGCAAAAAACGATGAATAACATGTATTGCGTAAGTTAAAGGAGCGAAAAATTGAAATCGTAGTTAAGTTTAAAGTGCAATAAACAGAATTTTGAGAATTTTGGCCAATTCCTTAAAAACCAAAGGTAATAACACATGAAGATATATACAGATAACATTACGTTTGAAAACAGATTTTTACTTCCATTTTATCTGATGAAAATTAAGTACGATCAAATACATACTATAAAAAAATGTTTCAAGAACTGGATAGATATAATTCTTTTTAGGCAGGGTTTTATAAAACAAGTAACTGTGGAATTTGATGGCAAACATGCAATTCTAAAGACACAAAACGACTACATGAAATTGTGGGGTCGGATTTCTGAAGGTGGTCGATTAAAAATTGGAACAACTGCATACAAATTTGCAATGGACAATATGAGAAAAGAATATAGTTGGCTTAAAGTAAAAGATCGAGTGATTGTTGATATAGGGGCAAATATTGGTGATTCATCCATCTACTTTGCTACTCAAGGCGCAAAGAAAGTGTATTCATATGAGCCATACCCGTATGCATTTAAAAAAGCAAAACAAAATAGCGCGAGATTTGGAACTAAGATCAAGATTTTTAATCAGGGTGTGGGTTCTAGTACCAAAAGAATTAAACTGGATGCAAACAAAAAATACTCTGGTGGAAGTAATCTAAAAGCGTCAAAGGTTGGAAAAGAGATAAAAATAACTACATTAAAAGACATAGTGGAAAGTCATAATCTACGAAATGCTATTCTCAAAATTGATTGTGAAGGGCATGAATATGAAATATTATTAAATTCCGATAATGATACACTTAACAGATTCGATGCAATTGTTCTTGAATATCATTTCGGTTATGCAAATCTTGCAGAAAGACTCAAAAAAGCAGGATTTAAAGTAAGTTACACACCTGCATTAACTCATCCAACAAAGGATGGAAGTCTATTATTGGGTCTAATGTATGCTAGAAAATAAATAGTAGAAATGAGCTATCTAATTATAAATTAATATACTTAATTACTCAATATCTAAATAGGGTGCTGACATTTACATTGCATCACTCTCCCAAATATTCACCTTCGCAAATAATATTCATAACAAAAGGCATA
>JAKAON010000061.1 GCA_021812185.1 Microcaldota archaeon | reverse complement strand
CTACTACGAAGGAATCGGAGGTGCTCCGCAAAATACGCAGAATTTGGTCGGGTGGTGGCCGCTTAACGGGAATGCGAATGATTACTCTGGAAATAACAACAACGGAGCTGCAGCTAATGTGGTATATACTGGTTCTTGGGCAGGCGGATACTCTGCACCTTGATGTGCAGATCTTGAATTCGAAATAGCATTTGGGGATGAGATGGCCAAATGTTAGAATTATTTTATGCCATTTGAAAGATGGAACGCTTAGCTTGCCATATCTACAGCTATTCCGCACTTTGCCATGTAGTTTTCATTCCCGCTCACGTATAGATGGTATGGCGTAGTGTACGTGCTATTTGCAGCGCTGTAGTTTAGGAATATGCCAGGCTCCGATTTTGCTATGGATAGGCATGAGCTTGCGGACGTGATGGATATTTGCGAGCTCGATGTGCCAAAACCAGTTAGGTAGCTGCATGTTGTGCTATTTACATCAAAGAAGTCTATGGTCGTAGGGCTTCTCCCTGCTCCGGTTATGACTTGCACAAGGCTAGTTGCGCAAGGAGTCACCTGGGACTCGTTTTGAGAGATAGACCTGTTCAAAAACACGTTGCCGTAATTGACCATTATCGCAACCCTTGAAGCGGCCTTGAAATTCGCAAGGAACGTAGGGAAGGGAGTGGTTATCTGCGTTGAGTAGATGTAGTAGAACAGCGCAACTATTATGACCACGGCAAGCAGGGGCGCTGCGATGGGTCTTGGATTACTTATGATATTCTTTACTTTCGAGATGCCGCTTTGGGCCTTGGTGGCCTTTGCCTTATCATCCTTCTTCCCTTTTGACTTCTCACTTGCCATATTTTACACCTTTTTACGCTAGTTGCGCAGCATAGCACTGTGACATGAAATTGCTCGTGCCCTGCACAGACATTATCGTACCGTATAATGAATTTATGGTTATCTCGTTGTTTGCGCTAATGGATAGCATTATGGTTGGCATATTTGAGGATGCCAGCGAGTTCAGGCACGAATTAGCTGTTCCCGATCCAGCAGCGCTTGTACAAATGCCCGAGGATATCGAGTATTGCACCACCTTCTTGCCCATTTGCGTGAGTTTGGCCGCTGTTTGCTGGGCGCATAGGGCAAGCTGCGCATCTGTGCCGTTTGAGACTATCGCAACAGATCCAGATCCGCGCACTGCAGACTGGAATGATGCAAGAGTAGTAGGCACGCTCGATAAGTATGACATTGTTGCATATGCTGCAATTAGGACTATGACGAAAAGTATTATGAACACTATCGACCAGTTCCTTTCAGTCCTCTTGTTTTCTAGGATCTTCTTGCTCTTTTGCAATCTGCCGTGGTATAGGGCCACAAGGAGTATTATTATGATGCCTATTATTATCGTAAGGATTGCCCCTGCAGTAGGCGCGAACTGCATGCTTGCAGGATACGGAGCGTTTAGGGCCGATGTGAGGAGTCTTGCAAATGGAGAGTATATTGCAAGCGCTATAGGCGCCGGTGATATCTGTGCCTTGTAATTGGAGCTTGCATAGCTGCTGATGGAATTTAGCTGTGTCTTTAGGGAGTTGTAGTTGCTTATGCTCCCCGAGACCTGGTTGTTTAGCTGCATCTGCTCAATGGCATAGCCAGTAAGCTTTGGGTCTTTGGTGGATGCATTTAGCTGTGCGCTTATGAGAAGCAACGTATTGTTTGTGGATTGCGCTGTCAAATTCTCGTATCTTGCATTTATGACCTTGTATATCGCATTGAACTTCTCGACTTGGATGGCGAAGTTTGCCTGCTGCTGCGTTAGGTTCTCGCTCATGTATTTTGATGTCAGATTCCCGTAGTTAGATTTCATTATGCTAAGCTGTGCGGCAAGGGAGAGATTGTAGTAGTGCCCTAGCAATGTATTTGTCGAGTTTACCATCGAAGTGTAGTTCCTTAGCGTGGTGTTTAGTATGATGTCTAGCTGTGCTATCTTCGCTTTTGTGATCACAGGTTCTACTATCATCTGCGCATTTTCGCTTGCAGGATATGCCAGTGTTAGGACTTGAGAGTATGTGAGCGGAAGAGACGATGCCTCGCTCAAAAGCCCGCCTACCGCAGTAAGCGCAGATTGGTTGAACGATAGCACCCCGCAGTAATCGTACGCAGTGCAGTAAGATGGCTGGTTTGGATATCCTGTTGTCGCTATGCACTCGTTTAGCTGGGATTGCGAGAGAGAGATAGTGAACAGAGGATCTGCGCTTATGCCTGCAGATGCCAATGAAACGTTCTTGTACGCGAAGTTCATTGTAGCAAGCCTTGATGCTATATTTGTAGAATTGATAGAGTTTGCAGCTAAGTAGAAGGACGCATATGAATCGTTGAGGATAGTGGCATTTGCACTAAAGCTCGCAACTGCCCCAAATGCCGCCTGCGTGCCGAAGTTCGAGACTAATGAACCTATCGTAGGCACGTATCCTCCGCATGTTAGCTCGAAGCTGCATGCCGCGCATGTTATGCTGCTTGTGCATGTAAGCCCGGATGAGAGCCCTGTTACTTGCCAGCAATCCGCAAGGGTGTGGCTCGATGACTCCTGAAAGTTATGCATGTCTGCGACAATCATTGCCATGTTTGTCTTGTTGTAGTTCTCGTTTATCGTATAATTCAGTATGGCATCTGCTATAGATGCCTGGTTTGTTACTATTGCATACTGGCTGCTTGTCACGTTGACCAGTAGGTATAATGAGGTTGCCGAGTAGAGCGCTGCATACTTTGAGCTCCCAAGCGTTAGGTTCACGATTGACATCGAATTTATCGTAGCAGGCGAAACATTATAAGTAGTTACAAGGAATGAGGAGATCGATGCGCGAGTGGGATTTGCGTATGCCATTGACGACAGTACCATTATCAGGATAGACGCGCTAAGCATTAAGTTCCTCAAATTCCCCATTAAACCCACAAATTACAGAATAGATATGCAAGTTAAGATTTATAAATATATTTGAAAATTTAGGGAGAGATTATCCGGGAGTTTCAAGCAGATTATTGGCCTTTGGAAAAGGGTGATCTGTTGATAGATATCAGTGCTATTTGTTAAAGAAAAAAGAAGAAAGAGAAGAGATAAAAATAAAAAAGAAAAAACGAAGCCGTTTCAGGCTTCATTTGACGACTTTACGCTGGCGTTGACGCTGCAGACTGCAAGAGGTCCTGTATGAACTGGTTTCCTGCCTGCACTGTCTGGTTTGCAGAGTATCCAGCTACAAGTATCCTGTTTGTCCCAAATGCCTGCACTACCACTGAGCTTGGTCCGAATGAGGACGCAAATCCTGGGTTCTGTGCAAATATCTGTTGTGCTACAGTGTTCACATAGCTGCTTCCTACAACTACAAGCGTAGATGCGTTGTTTGCCTGGCTGTCAAGAACTGCAAGAGGCGTTGTAGCCGTGTTCAGTCCAACTGCATGCTGTGCAGATGTCACTGAAGGTGTTGCAGTCAAGTTAGCCACTCCGCTCACTGCGCAGCTCGTTGAAGTTGCTGCGAATGCGCAAGTTGCATTGACGCTCGCTATCGTTACGTTTGGTATGTTGGTTGCCTGCCCGACTCCATATGGACCATACTTGGTCGTTGTCGTAGATACAGTGGATGCGCTTGGTCCTACGAGGAACTGCAGCGTGTCTACTCCCTTTGCCATGTCGTACGTTACCGATCCAGTTGATATCGAAGCGACTTCGCCTCCTCTCTCTGTTCTGAATCCTACAGGGGCCTTTACCGTGTATCCCTGTGAGCTCTGGTATTGCAGATCATTGTTGTTTCCATTGGTCTGGTTGAGCCAGTACGTTGGGTTTGAGAGTATCGTCGATGCGTTGTATAGTCCCACTACCACGTTTGCCGTTGCAGTTGTTGCCTGCGGAACTGTTATTTCCGGCATTGTGTATGTGAAGTACTCTTCAGATGCCGTATTTGCAACATCAGACTGCTTCAACGTGAATGGAAGGTTCGTTGACGAT
>JAKAON010000060.1 GCA_021812185.1 Microcaldota archaeon | reverse complement strand
ATAGCTTCGCCAATCTTCCTGTCAAGCCTTCCAAGCTTCATGTTTGCAAGGGCTGCCGCCTTCTTCAGTATGGCATAGGAATTTATCAGTTCTGTTTGCATGCGCACATCGGATATTCTGAAGTTTTCAATGGCGCGCGCTGTTTCTGAACCGTAATATGCGTTTTTTGGGACCTTCACGGTCCCCAGGGCATCCTCTTCAATCCTATATTCCATCGGCACCACTCTTTTCCCCCTGGCAATAATTGGGATCAAGCATCTGGCCTATCTTCTTTGCCTTAAGCAGCTGTATGGCAGATGCTGGATCCACGCCTTTTGGGCACACTTCCGAGCATGCGCCTGCGAATTCGCATCCCCAGATCCCGTCCTTGCTGTTGACCATCTCTATTCTCTTCTCGCCTTTCCCGTCTCGCGAATCCTCTGCGTACCTGTACACTTGCGACAGGGCCTGGGGACCTGCAAAATTAGGATTCGTATTCTCCACAGGGCATGCGTCAAGGCAAAGCCCGCACATTATGCAGTATGAGAAAGGCAGGAACTTTACAAGGTCTTCCCTGCTCTGCCTGCTTATCCCGCCATGCCCGTACTTCTCTCCTGCATCTTCCTTGTATATGTGCGGCGAGACTGCCTTGTGCTTTTCGAAGAAGTCGTCGAAGTTGGTTACAAGATCCTTCATCACAGGGTGAGCGAGCATCGGAGAGACCTCCACCTTTCCGTTCTCTGCGCTCTTCAGAAGATTTGTCTCGCACGCGAGCGAGGGCCTTCCGTTCACGTTCATGCCGCATGAGCCGCAGATGCCCATGCCGCAGCTGTACCTTATGGATAGCGTGTTGTCCTGGTAGTTCTTCACCTTTATGAGCGCGGAGAGCACGCTTGTATACTTGTCGGCAGCTACGCTGTACTCTTTTTTCTCTATTATGCCCCTGTCAGGGTTGAACCTTGATATGACAATATTTACTGCCTTTCCCTGCCCGCGCTGTGTTGCCTCGGCAGGTACATGGGAAACCGGCTCAACGACAAGCTTGTCAGGGATAGGCTTGCTGACAATGTAAATCTCTCTCATTCCAGTAATAAAATTGGTTATGAGTGCAAGTGCGAGAAGCGCTTCGAAGACGTATGCAATTCCTGGAAACAGGTAATGGGCAAGCACGAACAGAGAAGCCATTGCAGGTATTCCGACTATGGAGCCGTATGTCATGAAAACCCAGATCCTGTTCGTCATAGAGCCACCGCTAGCATCGCAAGCAAGAGAGCAAGCAAAGCAATCCATACAATTATTGCCATGTAGGGGAAAGCAGCGAGGATAGATTTGTATGCGGGGCTTGTCGGCATTACGCTCTCCTTGAACTTCAGAAAAGAGCTATTGAGCCTTCCCATGGCCTCGCCGTTTGTCAGCACTATCGGCAGCACCTTGAAGGTGCCGAAGAGCTGCGGGGTAACGAGCAGCCACACTATGGCTATCGATGCATATGCAAGTATGTCCAGGAATTGCCCTCCTGAGACCATGCTCGCTATTATTATCGCTGCAGCTATTATCGAGAAAAGTATGACAATCCTGTAGAAGAAAAGGTGCAGGAATGACGTCAGATTGATGCGTGCAAGGCGGAGCAGGTTCCTCCTCCTTCCCCTTATGTCAAGATATTCCTCTGCCATAGGACCACTCAATATACCCTCTTCTCAGGCTTCCATTTTGTTATTGAAACCTGGGAATAGTACATGCCAACAGAATCTCCCCTCTTAACAGCTATAGTGTGCTTTAGCCACTTCCTGTCATCCCTCTCGCTGTGCTCCACAACTGCATGCGCGCCCCTGCTCTCCTTCCTCTCCAGCGCACACGATGTTGCGACATATGCAAGCGCAATAAGGCTTTTTATCTCGAGCGCATCCCTGAAGTTTGTATTGTATACGGTAGACTTGTCTTCTATGCATATACTCTTTGACATTGAATAGAGCTTTGCAAGCCTCTTCTTAGCTTCCTTCATTCCGCCAACTTTCCTATAGACATACATGTGCTTCTCCATAATGCCGTGCATCTCGTCTCTCAGCTTATACGGATTAACGCTCCCGCTTCCGTTGAGCAGCTCGTATATCTTCTCATCCTCTTCCCCGTAAAAATCGCCTATGCTCTTTGCATCTAGTGCGGAATTCTGGCCTGCCGACATCGCATGCCTTGCAGCCTCTGTCCCGGTTATCCTGCCCCATACCGCGCATTCGCTCAGAGAATTGCTTCCAAGCCTGTTCGCGCCGTGCACGCTGACGCATGCGCTCTCGCCTGCTGACCATAGCCCTGCCACGCTCCTCTTTTCATCCAGGAATACCCTGCCGTGCACGTCGACGTGTATGCCTCCCATCGTGTAGTGGGCGCCGGGCCGCACGGGTATAGGTTCATTGTGCGGATCTACATTTATGTTCTTCATTGTAAGCTCCTTCACCATCGGCAGCTTCTCGTCTATAACCTCAGGGTCAAGATGCCTAAGGTCAAGAAGCACGTGGCTAAGCCCTGATTCCTCGTGGAGTATTCCCCTTCCAGCCTGTATCTCAGTTATTATTGATCTCGAGACTATGTCCCTGGGCGCGAGCTCCATCTTCGACTTCGCATATCTCTCCATGAACCGTTCCCCCTTGGCATTGAGCAGGTACCCGCCTTCCCCCCTAGCCGCTTCTGTGATAAGCACGCCTGTAGGGACCAGGGCAGTAGGGTGGAACTGTATGAATTCCATGTCCTTAAGAGGAAGCCCGGAATTGTATGCCAATGCAACCCCATCTCCTGTGCTGGAATGTGCGGTAGTGGTGAAATTGAAGATTCTCCCGTATCCGCCTGTTGCTATTATGCATGACTTCGCAGAAAGCACCTTTCCAGACCTGTCAGCAAGGTTTACCGCATATGCGCAGATGAACTTTCCCCTTTTCACAAGCATTGACGTGACATAATGCTCGTGGAGTATCTCTACGTTGCCGTAGCTTAGCAGCTCGTCGTATAGGGCCCTCATCATGAAGAAGCCTGTCTTGTCAGCTGCGAACGCGGTGCGGGGTATGGTCATTCCTCCGAAAGGCCTCTGGCTTATTGAACCCTTTCCAGTCCTGCTCCACGGAACGCCTATATGATCGAAAAACTCTATCTCCTTTGGAGCGTTCTTTACCAGGATCTCCACTGCATCCTGGTCTGCAAGAAAATCCGATCCCTTTACAGTGTCATATGCGTGCATATCTGGCGAATCGTTGTTCTCCGAGCCGTACAAAACCCCTGATATGCCCCCTTCGGCGGAAACGGAATGGCTCCTCATGGCATGAAGCTTCGACACAAGGCATACCCTAAGCTTTCCCTTAGACAGATGGCTTGCATGTATAGCCGCAGACATTCCCGCTATTCCGCTCCCTATTATCAGTATGTCGCACTCCCTTCTCTCCATTCATAATGTTTTCACAAGGTTAAGTATTTATCTATGATGTATGCATGCGCGCCGCTGCTTGCAGAAGAACGCATAATTGTAGAGCAACTTTTTAAACATTCAATAAAAATAGCAATCCATGCCATCAGAACGGGAAAGGATAGACAGCAGGGAATCAAAAAAAGGAGAACTGGACAGGCTGATGCACGATGCAAAGAGATTATTTGCAGTCGTAGCAATAGAATACGCTTTGGTAGCGTCCATACTCACATATACGTTAAGGCCTGTAAGCTGGATATCCAATTGGGGAGGATATGTATTGGCCTCGCCATATTTAAATAGAGATATAACGGGTGTCAGCTCAATAATACGCGTTCCCTATGGGAAAGCAGAAAAGTCGCTAAGATTTGAATTCACAAATAAAGTGCAATGGATAGGCATAGGCGGCGCGTACGAGAAAAACCTTGTGCAGGAAGGGATTTACGTAAAAAAATTTCCAGGAATAAACATCATATCGTACGGGACTTGGTATGAAATATATCCGAAGATGCCAATGATAGATACTTCTATGCAAGTGAAACCTGGAGATGAAATATATGCAAGGAAGA
>JAKAON010000015.1 GCA_021812185.1 Microcaldota archaeon | reverse complement strand
AGACCTGTTCGGAAGCGAAATCAGGCATATATGCATAGACTTGAAGACAGGATTAACATACGATCTCCTGCTTGAGAACAGACGCTATAGGGCAGCAGAATTGACAAACAAGATGACAAAACCAGAATTCGATGCCAAAATAGGCAATGTTTCTGTAGCAGCATTATCCTCTACCTCCCAAACCAACAAAGCAGGAGATTCAAAAATGCAATAAAGAGAAATTGTAAAAATCAACTGCATATCGAAAAATAGTATTAATAACATTGCCAGGTCAACAATAATGTCAATGTGGGTGTTTTAATGGCAACTATAGAAGATTTTATGAATCTCGACATTAGGGTAGGGCGAATAATCGAAGTTCAGATTCATGAAGCGGCAACAAAGCCCATGTATATATTAAAAGTGGATCTAGGCCAAGAAATAGGAGAGAGAACGATAGTTGCGGGGATACGCGATCACTATATAATGGGGGGGCTTGAGAACAAAAGAATAATATGCATAGTGAATCTAGAGCCAAGAAAAATAGCTGGAGTGGAATCGCAGGGCATGCTGCTTGCAGCAGAGGACGACCAAGGTAATGTGGTACTTCTAACCACCGATTCCGAAATAAAGGAAGGCAGTAAAATAAGATAGCGATCAAATGAAGACAATAATAGGTATAACTGGCTTGCCGGGATCCGGAAAGAGCGAGTTTGCCAGTCTATTAAAAAAGAAGAAATTCAATATCTTCGAAATGAGCAGCATAGTGCTAGGCATGATGGACGACCAAGGCATAGCGCAAACAAACATAAACGTGCGCGAATTCGGCACAAACATAAGGAAAAAATACGGAAAGGATTTTGTTGCGAAGGAAACAGTAAACAGGATAAAGAAATTAAAGCACGGAAAAGTCGCGATAAGCGGGATAAGAAGCAAATACGAAATAGACCTATTCAAAAAACACTTCAAAAACATACTGATAGTCGCGCTTGTATCCTCTCCCAAAGTCAGGTTCGAACGCATGAAAAAAAGAGGGAAGACTTCAGATCCAAAGAACCAGAAGGATTTCAGATACCGAGAGAAAATAGAAAAGAGTTGGGGATTCCCTGAAGCCATAAAGTCCGCAGACTGCTACATCTTCAATACCGGCACGATCAAAGATCTCGAGAAGAACCTGAATCAGATACTTTCTATGCTCTAAAGTATTGTAATCAAGGGCCAAAACAAACCGAAGGTAGCGGCTATGAGAATAATATTCCTAATAGACATGGACTACTTTTTTGCTGCATGCGAGGAACTGCGGCATCCGGAGATAAAAGGCAAACCCGTCATAGTGGGATTTGACCCGAAAGGGGGCAAAGGCAGGGGCGTGGTCAGTACTTGTAACTATGAAGCCAGAAAATTCGGCATTCATAGCGCAATGCCGATATCAATGGCATATAAGCTCAAGCCTGATGCCATATTTCTTCCTATAGACTACGCATATTACGAAAATGTGTCACAAAAGGTCATGGATCTAATCAAACGGTATTCTACTGAATTTGAACAAGTAAGTGTTGATGAAATATATATCGATGTTTCAGATAAGGTGCAAGACTATTCCGGTGCTATAAAATATGCCAATGAAATTAAAGAAAACATCAAGAGCGAACTCGGATTGCCTTGTTCTATAGGTATAAGCTCAAACAAGCTTATGGCAAAAACCGCATGCGAAGCAGCAAAACCAAATGGGGTAAAAGTTATACGCCAAGAAGAGGCCAAAGAATTCTTAAAGAACATGCCTATTGGCAAGTTGCACGGGGTTGGAAAGAAAACAGAAGAGCGCCTAAGGGCAATGGGTTTTGATAAGATAGGCGACGTGGCTGCTTCCAATCCATCCAAACTCTCAAATGCATTTGGGTCACTTGGCTATGAAATATACAAAAATGCAAACGGGATAGATGACTCGGAAATATCACAAGATCTAGAAGTCAGGTCAATAGGGAGGGAAAGAACGTTTGATGAAGACACTACAGATAAGCAATTAATCGAAGACAAGATAAAGGGGATGGCAGACGAAGTGTTCACCGAAATAATGGAAAAGAGCATCTATTTCAAGACCGTTACAATAAAAATACGATATTATGATTTTGTGGAGCATCTCAAAAGCAAGAGCATACATCATTACTCTAATGATAAGCGAATCATAATAGACACTGCAATAAACCTATTCGAGAATTTTTCAAATTCCGGAAAGAAGGTAAGGAAAATAGGCATAAGGGTTTCAAATTTCAATGTCCAGAAAGGCCAGAAAAAGCTACAGGATTTCTGAGGATACACATAACATATTTATTAAGCAAGCTGGCAATATACTATCTGGCGATCCGATGTCTGTATGTTGTGGTGATTATAGGATATCACTTGACAGGAAGGACAAATTGGCAAACATAAATTTCATATCCCATGCACATTCAGACCATACCTCCTCTGTGAATACAAAATCTAAATTCATTTCAAGCGCTGCAACTGCAAACCTGATAAATGCAAGAAAATCCATAATGATAAATTACACCGAAAATATCCCTGGTATGAAATTGCTCAATGCAGGTCACATCTTGGGTTCAAAACAATTATATCTAGATCACGAAGCCCTTGGAAGGACGATAACTTATTCCGGTGACTATCAAATGCAGCCATCTTATGTGGCTGAGCCTATAGAACTAAAGGAAACTGATTGCCTCATAATAGATTCCACATATCCCAATCCCGATGTGGTTTTCGACGAAAAATCAGAAGTAACCTATACTATACAAAAATACTCAAACGACAAGCTTGACAGGGGCATAGTCTTATTCCAAACATACTCCCTGGGCAAGGCGCAGGAAATAATCAAGATACTAAACGAATCGGGCATAATACCAATAACAACTGAAAAAATATCGCAACTCAACGAAGTGCATAAGGATCATGGGGTAAAACTCGAATATGTTACAGATTCGAAAGAATCCGCGCAGCTCACTGAACTGCTGAGGAGCAATTTTGTTTACATATGTGAGCACGCCAGATTTGATGAATATAAAATGAAATTATCTTCAACATATGGAAGGAGGGTGTTCACCGCTGTAGCTACTGGTTTTGCACAAACTGTCAGATTCAATACTGATGTGCAGTTTGGTTTAAGCGATCATGCGGACTTCAAGCAGGCTAAAGAGTACATAGATGCATGTAGCCCCAAGATAATTTACACATATGGTGGCAATTCCAGAATATTTGCTGAAAATCTCAAGAAGGCCGGATACAACGCAAGACCATACTCTGATGAAATAAATAGCAATATCCCTAACTTGGAATATTTGGCAAAACTACAATAATATAAACTTGGTCGCCCTAATATATAGTGATTAAATGGACTCCGAACCAAACCCAAAGGTAATCCTCGTGGACGAGAATGATAATCAGATAGGGGTGGAGGATAAGCTATTGGCGCACAGTAACGGCGGGAAGCTTCACCGCGCCATATCCATATTCATTTTCAATTCCAAGGGCGAAACAATGTTGCAGAAGAGGGCTAGTACTAAATATCATACTCCTTCCAAATGGACGAATACCTGCTGCAGCCATCCTAATCCTGGCGAAAGCGTTGCAGATGCATCGCATAGAAGGCTAAAGGAAGAGATGGGATTCGATTGTGATCTTCAGGAGAAGTTTAGTTTCGTTTATCACGCCGAAGTGGGAAACGGACTTAAAGAAAATGAGTTCGATCATGTTTTCTTCGGAATGTATGACAAAGCTCCAAATCCAAATCCAAAAGAGGCAGATGACTGGAAATGGGTCACTTTAGAAAATCTGCAATCAGATATAAAGTCAAATCCCGACTTATATACTCCATGGCTGAAGATAGTCATCGACAAAGTTGCAAAAGAGCGCAGTAATCAAAACTAATCAATAATGCAAAAATGCATGCAACGTCAAATGTCAAACGTAACCCAAAATGTCTATTAAGGATCAGCTCACACAAGCTCCTTGATTAACATGTCAACGCACGATAGACAATACTATGAACAGACCGACTCTACATTCTACGAAGAATATAATGATACCAGGGATTGGGCAATAGGCATAAACAAGATGGTAGTTGCAACTCCTGGATTTCACATAGATGCAAGCCAGATGGCCGTAGTATCAGGACAACCTGAGGGTAAAATAAGGCAAGGATTAATGATAGACAAAATGAGAATGCCTGGTCACTCAGAGTCTAACGTGACGATGCTAGCAGATGTTATATACAAGTTTGCAGAAAACCTGCTCGAAGACAATTCTGCGTTTGAGAAGTTCAAATATGAAAAAATGCAGAAAATATTCTTCGGAACCGAAAGCAACGCAGATAGGAGCAGGCCTGAATTAGAACCAGCAATACAGATGGCTATATCCAAACTCCAAGAAGATGCTCAAAACCCCTCTAAAAGTCCAAATAAAATACGTTTTATAGTAGATGCACTAAGACATGCCCAGATAATAGCTATAACATATGCATGTGTTGGAGGAGTAAATGCACTAGACAGCGCAAGGGACTACATGACATCAAAGATTTTACAAGCACAAAATACATCCGCACTGGTAATTACTGTAGATACTGCATTTTATGACTCTTCCAAGGCTCCAGGTGCCGAATTAACCCAAGGTGCATCTGCTACATTGTCTTGGATCACAAAAAATCCTAAACTTGCAGAGATAGTGAGCAGCATAGGTTCGGGCTCGTACCACATATCCCTATCAGATTTCACTAAGTTCGGAAGCGAGACCCCTGAGGTTCACGGTCAACTCTCCGAAGTAACGTACATGTACGTAATTGCAAAAGCTCTAGAAAGCATGGTAAACAACAATCCTGGGCTTTGCATAGAATACGATTTAGTCCTAACTCACGTGCCATTTCCAAAGCAGGCCGTCAAATTTGCACAATTCCTATACGCCCACAAGCTTAGGACTCAAAATCCTGAAGAGCTTGTAAGGCTAGAGGAACAGATAGGTCCTGATCCGCTGAGGGGGCATGGAGGGTTTACTTATTACATATCTAATTTCCTAAAAGCGAGAAACGAATCGGGAGAACAGTCCCTCTCCGAGCAAGATATAGTCAAGGAACTCGAGAAGGATGCATTGCTCAACAAGTACGTGGAATGGCTCAAGGCATTGTCAAAAACCGAAGAGTTCAACCAGTTTACATCAAAACTGCACTTCTCTGAAGTTTTTGAAAATCCATCAAAAATAGGAAACTCATATACGAGCTCCATATTTACTGGGCTCGCAAGCATACTTGGCAATATAGATAAAATATCTCAGGATGTGGGCCATCTGCCAAGAGTCCTATTTATCGGTTATGGGAGCGGAGCACAAGCAGTTTCCATGATGTTAGATGTGCATTCAGACAAACAAGAAGTATCGAAAAACCTACATGTGAAATTAAATGACGAGAACCCAGTCAGTGCACAGGTGTACAAGGATCTCCATCAGTTGCACATAACTGGGGATGCACACAGAACCTTGACTGATGATAACCTGGTAGAACGCGATATGCGCATTAAGCGCCTAGTTGATGGTGTCGAAGTTCCGATAAAACTTCCTGACGGATTCCACGTAATAAAAAGGAATTCAGATGGAACAGGGGAATATGCGTTTGTAAAGGATGGTAAATCTAATCCCGTAAAGACAAGATTCTAAATGTCTTTACGGAGTATTTTATTTTAGTTTTTGCTGAATTCCAGCATAAAGCATGGTTACATGAATAAAACTAAAATAGTAATAACATACGGCCCTAGCATAGAAGATAAAAAAATTCTGAACGAGGTACTTAAATATACTGATATAGTCCGGATAAATTTTTCCCATGGCAGCAAAGAATCATGGCTAAAATACGCAAAGAACGTAAGGGACATATCAAATAAGCTGGGCAAAGAGATATCCCTGCTCGCAGATCTTCCTGGTCCCAAGATAAGAATAAGTCAGTTAAAAAGTCCAATTCACGTAGAAAAAGGGGACCGCATAGTTTTTTCTAATAAAAAAGACACGGGCAACGGATCAATACCTGTAGATTACGAGAATTTGCATAAGGACGCAAAACCGGGAATAACAATCTCTCTAGGTGACGGGTACCTCAAATTAAAGGTAACTAAAATCATCGGCAAAAAACTCATATGCACCGCCATGAATTCCGGAGACATTCAGTCAAGGAAGGGGATAAATCTGCATAATGCAAAGATATCTGCCAACGTACCTACTGCAGAAGACATTAGACTTGCTCAATTTGCTGTAGAAAATAATTTCGATTTCATAGCGATGTCATTCGTAAGATCAGCTAAAGACATAGAACTTCTAAAGGAACATGTTCCAAAAGCATTCATAATAGCAAAAATTGAGCGCAAAGAAGCAGTTGCCGAAATAAAATCAATATCAAAAAGCGCAGATGCAATAATGGTTGCAAGAGGAGATCTCGCCTTCGATGTAGAAATCGAAAAGATACCTACCGTGCAGCACCTAATAATAAATGCGTCAAGGGATGCATGCAAACCTGTCATCGTTGCTACTCAAATGCTTGCAAGCATGGTGAATAACAATATGCCTACTCGGGCAGAGGTCAATGATATTGCAGGTGCTGTAGTGAGCGGTTCTGATTGTCTTATGCTTAGCGATGAAACTGCCATGGGAAAATATCCTCTTGAGTCCGTTAAAATACTTTATAACACAATAAAGAATGCCGAATCATACGTGGCACAATCAAGAAGCAATGCTGTAAGCGCATTGGGCTCTGGAGGAGAAAGCATATCTTTCGCAGCTGTCGAAATGGCAAACAATTTTAAGGTAGAATGCATATTTGCACCAACTCAAACTGGCGCGACAGCACGAAGATTATCAATATTAAGGCCTAAATCTCGGATAATTGCAATGGCTCACACAATTGAATTAACTAGAAAGCTTTCAATATACTACGGGGTTGAATCGCTGCTGATTAAAAAATACTCAAGCATTGACTCAATGTCCAAATTAATACATATAGAAGCGAAAAAGAGAGGAATGAAGAATTACGTGGTTGTCTTTGGAACTCCAAACAGGCCAGGATCTACGGATACATTGAGATATATTGAGATTTAACGCATATGCCGATCTAATATCATAAATCCCCAAACAGGCAATAGGCATAACAAAATTTTAAAATATGAAGATGTTCAGGAAAGATTTTAATATCATTCAAACCACGTATAACAGAATAGCAAGTAATTTCAATGTCCAAAACTTCTAAACTTCAAAGTGCAACAGAATATCTAGTTACTTACTCGTGGGCATTTGCGATAATAATGATTGTGCTCGTCTCGATATACTATCTAGGCATTTTAAACCCTGGGTCGTCTTTGTCTCAAGAATGCGTATTTTCATCTACTCTAAACTGCCTAAAATACCAGCTATATTCTAACGGAACACTGACTTTCAATATACAACAAAATTCACTCGACACAATTTCAATAAGCTCTGTAGGGTGCAGTGCAAATACAACCTCATTGATAATGACTTCTCCCGCAAATGCAATACTTGTCCAGGCTGATAAGAACTTCACCGACTCTGTTACATGTTACAGTTCAAATGGGCAGCCTTACTTAGGTTCAGTCGGATCTGTATTTTCAGGAACACTAGAGATAAACTACTCAGACGCTCAAACAGGGCTCCAATCATCTAATATCGGGAAACTTGTAGTTAAAGTATCGGATTAGATATGCAAATATTAACTTTTTTACAACTGATTGATAACAATGCACCTCTCAAACATCTACAAGGCAGAGAAAGGCTTACTGAGAATTAACTTCGACATAGATGAAGGCAAGATTATCTCAAATATGATGGTGACTGGAGACTTTTTCCTAATTCCAGAAACTAAAATAATCTTACTTGAGCGTGATCTCAATGGCAAACGTTTTGAAAAAGACGCTATCGAAGATGCCATCGGGCGTTTTTATACAACTGGCGTGCTTACTCCATCCGTAACAAAAGACGATTTCATCAATGCAATAATGGGTGCAAAACCATGAAAATTAGAATGCTGAACCTTGAATATCCTGATGATCCCCAGCTAAGCATGGCAACCGAAGAGGCAATATTCATAAATGTGATTAAAGGCAAATCTCCTAATACATTCAGATTTTATAGACATAGAAATGCCATAGTATTGGGGTGTTTTCAGCTAGCGGCGCAAGAAGTCGACGAGGATTTCTCAAATTCAAAAAATATAAGCATAGTCAAGAGAGTTACTGGTGGTGGCGCAGTTTATCATGACATGGGCAATCTTAATTTCTCAATCATAACAAATGACAAATTCGGAATAGGCAATGACGTACCCAAATTATATTCAACAATGATGCAAGGGGCATTGCAGGCATTTAAGAATATAGGCATAAATCCGCAGCCTGGGAAGCTCAATGACATATCCGTTACGAATAAAAAAATACTTGGCGCTGCAGCTACTATGAGGTCAGGGTCTTTGCTTTTCCATGCATGCGTTCTTGTAGATGTAAATCTTACGACTCTTGCATCGTCGCTCAAAGTTCCTGGAATAAAACTAAAGGACAAGGGAGTGGCTACCGTACTTGAACGGGTAACAAATGTGAAAGCCATATCCGGAAATGGCATTAATGAAGTCAAAGAAGCTCTGCTTAACGGATATTCCCAAACTCTAAACCTAGAGTTTGAACTTGGGGATCTGACAAATGAAGAATCAGAACTCGCAAAACGCCTATATGAAAGCAAATATAGCAAGAGCGAATGGAATATGGGTAGAGAAATAATAGACATCCATTACGAATAGCCAAGAAATCCAAGAACAATACCTGCTACTTCACGTGGATTTGTGTAATGGGCATCATGTCCTGCACCCTCTACCATTGCAAGTTCGCTGCCTTTTATACATCTATTGAAAATTTTTGCAAATTCAGGTTCGATTATATCGTCACTGCTGCCCCATAATATCAAAGTAGGTTTTGGTATGGTGCGTATTTCCTCCTGCGTGAATTCCCTATCATCCAATTCATGGCTCATAATGCTCTTAAACACAAACATTCGATTTGTGTTGAGGTACGAAAGCGTCTTCATCACCCTTTCTTCTCTTTTTTTAAGCCCGTCATTCTTCCTCAAATAATCAAAATAGTCCTTTAGGCCTGCACACGATTCAAGTACGAGACCTGCATACCTCCCTCCAGAAAGTACGTATGAAATCGCGGTCCATCCTCCATACGAATGTCCAAACAATACGCAATTTTTTATATCCTGCCCTGTTATGAACTCTGAGAGTATCTGCACCTGCTTTTCTAGCGTATAATCTATGTCTGGGGCATCTGATTTCCCATGTCCGAGCAAATCTATCATGTAGACGTTAAGATCCTCCGGAAAGAAATTTACTAGCCTAAGCCATGCACGTGTAGTGCCTCCAAGTCCGTGTATTAAAACAAGCGTCCTCCCATTTCCGTTATGGTGTTTGTAATATATCTTCCCCAACGAAGTCTCCTGAAACCCTTCACTAAATTCATTGGAGTAGTCCATCGAACCACTATACGCCTTTCTTCCCATAGAAAAAGTGAATAGGCCTTCCTAATCCGGCTTCTGCTGCTTCTTGCAGAGCTTCGCTGTATGTTGGGTGAGGATGTATGATATCTGCAATATCCTCCAAAGTTGCCCCCATCTCTATGGCAAGGACCGCTTCGCTTATCATAGAGCTAGCTTCCTGTGACACTATCTCAACACCTTTGATAATGTTGTTTTGATCGTAAGCTATTTTTACAAAGCCTGCACTGGCATCCAGAGCTATAGCCCTTCCAAGAGCTGTTAGAGGGAATTTTACCACTTTTATCCCATCTTTTTCTTCTATGTCACCTGCAATGGCTATCTCAGGATCCGTGAATATCACTGCAGGTATTACCTTATTTTCAAATGCAGAATTTTGGCCAGCTGCGACCTCTCCTGCAATCCCGCCTTGCCTTATCGCTTTGTGAGCAAGCATAGGCTCTCCAACAACATCTCCTATTGCAAGTATATTCTCGTCACCTGTTCTCATCTGTTCGTCAACCTCAATGAATCCTTTCGAATCTAATTTTACCTTGGTATTTTCCAATCCAAGATTCTGTGTGAAGGGCTTCAGGCCTATAGCCACTATTATTATTTCGGCATCTATTACTTTTCCATCGCTGAGCTTTACAGATGTCGCATCATGTGATTGCGGACTTACTCCTGCAAGAACATCCATCCCTAACTTTGTCATAGTGCCTTTCAATATCCTAACTGCATCGGGATCAAATTTTGAAAGCACGTCGGTCCTTGCAATGATAGTGACTTTAGACCCAAGCTTTGCAAACATCATGCCTATTTCAACCGATACATATCCTGCTCCAATTATCGCAATTGTTTTTGGTATCCTATCCATTAAGAGCGCACTTTTGTAATCTATTACATTGCCTCCAAATTCAAAGTCCTTCAAAGGAATAGGTTCAGATCCCGTAGCTATTATTGCTTTCTTAAATTCAAGTATGACGCCGTCAGTAAGTGTCAATGTGTTTGCAGATGTGAAATTAGCTGCACCTTTGAATACATCTATGTTATATGATTTGCACAAAAATCCTACTCCTTCTTCTAGCTTTTTAGAAACTCCGACCCTCCAATCAAGCATCTTCTTAGGATCTATGCTAATATCCCCAACTTTTATCCCAAATTTCTCAGAATTCTTGGCCTGATATAGTATGTTTGATATATGGATCATTGTTTTGGATGGTATGCATGCATAATTGAGGCAGTGGCCTCCAAGCTTATCTTTTTCCACAAGTGCAACATTTAAACCGAGTTGCGCGGCGCGAATTGCTGCCACATACCCTCCAACTCCACCTCCGATTACTGCAAGATCCACGCGCGAATGCAGCTCTCCCATGACCATCTGATCACATTAACTCGAGGAAATCTGTATCCTCTATGTATCTCTTGAAAGTGTTTGTGAACTTCACTGCATCGGCCCCATCAACCACCCTATGGTCGAAGACTACTGAGATCGGGAGAATTTTCCCAATTTTAATCATATCCCCTTCAACAACAGGCCAGTCCCGTATGAGGTGCACTGCAAGTATCGCAACATCTGGATAATTTATTATTGGAATAGAGAGGAATCCTCCTCCAAGACTTCCTACATTTGTTATGGTAAACGTGCTGTCGCGCATTTCATCAAGTGTTATGGTATTGTCTTTTATCTTATTTCCAAGCCTTTCAATCTCGCTTGCAATTTCCATTATGCTCTTCTTGTCTGCGTCCTTTATCACTATGACTTTGAGCCCGTCTGCTGCTTCTGCAGCAATCCCTATGTTGTAATACTTCTTTACTAAAATCTCCTTTGTTTCATGGTCGTAGCTTGCATTGAAGTTCGGGTTCTCTTTGAGTGCATCTATGACTGCCTTTATTATGAAAGGATAAAATGTGAGTTTGATTCCAAGTTCTGTTTTTACTTTATCCTTCTCTCTATGTACTATCCTATACAGCGATGTTGCATCCACAAGTTCGATATGTACTGCGCTAGGTATGGTCCATGCCATTTCCATATTCCTTGCTATAGCCTTCCTTGTCTGCGAAAGAGATATCCTCTCTATTTCGTGTGCATGTTTCTCTTCAAGCAATTCAGAGAATTTTTCCACGTGCGAAGTAGACTGCGTCTGAGCTTTGGTCTTGCTTCTAATGTCGTTTTCAAGTATCCTCCCATTCGGTCCAGTCCCAACTATACCTGCAATATCCACATTCAAATCACGTGCAAGTTTCCTTACTGCTGGAGTAGCAAGTATGTCGTGATGCTGGTTAGCTTCACTTTGGGCACTTTTCTGTTGTTCTGGTTTATTTAATTGCGTTTCATTTGCTGTGCTGCCTTGATTTTGAATAGGTGATGCTGATGCAATCTTGCTCTTATCAAATGTCGCAACTTCGCCTGCATCCAATATATATGCAAGTATATCTCCAACTTTCACGTCAGTATTCTCATTTGTGTTTATCTTAACTATCCCTGCAACTGGTGCAGGAAGATTGACAACTGCCTTATCTGTCTCTATCTGGAGTATTGGCTGGTCTTCCTTTACGGCATCTCCATCATGCACGAGCCATTTTTGCACATGCCCTTCTATTATTCCCTCCCCAACATCTACGAATTTAAGTTCCTTCATCAAATTCACATTGTTAATAATCTATCTATGGCTGCTCCAACCTTCTTCGCATTTGGCATGTAATAATTTTCATATGCCGGAAATGGATAAGGCAAATCCAAAGAAGCAACTCTAATGATGGGTGCATCAAGTTCGTAAAGCGCCTTTTCAGATATGCGTGCAGCTATTTCTGCTCCAACTCCAAAGCTCAATGAAGCTTCGTGCACTATCATTGCCTTTCCAGTCTTTTTAACACTATCAAGTATTGTTTTTTCGTCAAGCGGATTTATTGTCCTCAAGTCTATTATCTCAGCATCCACGTGTTTTTGAGATACAACATCATTTACTATAGGTACCATCGTCCCATATGTTATTATGGTGAGATCTTCTCCGGCTCTAATAATATTCGCCTTGCCTATATCAACTTCATAAGACTCTTCTGGAACATCTTGCTTGAATAATCTGTATAATTTCGTAGGTTCTAGAAAGATAACTGGGTCTTTCAGATGCAGTGCTTTCATCATTAATCCCTTGGCATCATACGGGTTCGAAGGCTCAACTACTATAAGTCCACCACCATAAGAGTAAAGAACTTCGGGGCTTTCAGAATGGTGTTCGAGTGCGCGTATGCCTCCTCCTACCGGAGTGCGCACCACCATCGGTACGCTCAATCCTGATCTAGTCCTCTCTCTATATCTTGCTGCATGATTTATCAATTGACTGTAACCTAGATACATAAAACCGGCAAACTGTATCTCCGGAACCGGATGCAATCCTCCAAGTGCCATTCCTATTGCAGTTCCAATTATCCCAGATTCTGCAAGAGGGGTATCTATAACTCTGTTCTCTCCATATTTTTTAATGAGCCCATCTGTGACTCTAAATACTCCGCCATCTTCCCCCACATCTTCCCCAAGCAAAACTACGTCTTCATTTTCCTGCATAGCTAAGTCGAGAGCGTTGTTCAATGCCGAAACCATATTCATCTGCATATAATCATCTATTGCCAAAAGTTTGCATCTACAGCTTCATTCTCTTCATCTTTTAGGATGTCAGGTACGAAACTGTATAAATTGTCGAACATGCTCTTCGGATCTCCTTTGAATGCTTCGGCTTCTGCAACACTATCGTTTATCTTTTTTGCTTGTTCCTCTGTCATCTGCTTCTCAAGCTCGTCGTTCCACAATCCCTTAGCACTCAGGTACGTCTTGACTCTTAGTATTGGGTCCTTCGGTTTCCATGCATCTACATCCTTCTGATCCCTATATTTCGTCGGGTCATCAGCAGTCGTATGTATGCTCATCCTATATGTTATGCATTCTATCAAAATAGGCCCGTCTGTTGCCAGGCTCTTTATGCCTTCAGATACTGCCTTATAAACTGCGATAACATCATTACCATCCACTTGCAACCCTCGTATTCCAGCTGCAAATGCTTTTTGGGCCAGCGTCTTTGCAATCGATTGTTTGCTTCTCGGAACCGAAATCGCCCATTGGTTATTCTCTATTATCATGACCAGCGGGACCTTCAACTCTCCAGAAAAATTGGTAGCTTCATAAAAATCCCCTTCTGATGTCCCTCCATCCCCTACAAACGCAACAACTGCTGCATCTTTCTTCTTGTATTTAAGGGCATATGCAAGCCCTACAGAATGGGGCATCTGGCTTCCTACCGGAACTGCAACTGCAAGGCTGTTAGTTCCAGGGGGTGCTTTGAGCCCGTCTTCATAACCTCTTCCTGCTATGAAAAAATTCTCAATAGGGAATCCTCTTGCAATAAAAACTCCATGCTGTCTGAAGTTTGGTACTAAATAATCATCCTTTCTCATCGCTAAAGCTGCTCCTATTTGCGTTGCCTCCTCACCTATCAAAGGCGCATATGTGATCACCCTTCCCTGTCTTTGCAAACTCAACATCTTAGCATCAAAAGCCCGTGCAAGGCACATGTACTTGTACATCTCTATTATTTTGTTGTCGTCTAAATCGTTTGGAAAGAGTGCTGCATCTACCTTCCCGTTCTCATCTAGCACTTGCAGATATTCTATTTCCCCATCAAAAACTTTCTGCAACAAAAAACCACAATAAATTATCTAATGAAAAATATATATACGCTAACACGTGCAACATCCAGCACAGAAATAAATTGCTTGGGGAACTAAGTGATTCCAAGGTAATTCATAAGTATAAAAACCTGTTTCTACACTATATAACTCTGCTTTAATGTGCTCAATGCGGTGCAGCCATAATGGTAAAAAAACTATACTTAATAGGAATAGATTCCACTCCATTATGGATACTAAAGGAACTCAGTCTAGAGAATGGCATGGACGCAATATCTACTATGATAAAAAAAGGATATTTCCACGATCTTGAATCAACCCTCCCTCCAATGACTGGTCCTGCATGGCCATCAATATACACTGGACTTACGCCTGCAGAGCATGGTGTACCCGATTTTTTCGCAATGAAAGACGATTATACTCCTGATATAATATACTATAATCCACAGGAACATCCTCCATTCTGGGAAATTCTGGCAAGAAAAGGATACAAATCATTGTTGATAACCCCCGCAACCGATACAAAATTGCCTGATAATTCAAATATTGATATAATAACTGGTTTCCCTCTCAAAGCAAAGACCAACTCACTTATGCTAGAAAAATTGATGAGAAAGTACAAGTTCGACGGCGAACCGGATATCGAAAAGGACATAAAAGCCGGGAAGATGAGCGAGCTTGAAGCATCTAAAATATTTGCAGAAAGCGTAAGCACCAGGATAAGCATAGCCAAAGAGGCAATGTCAAAGGCCAATTACGATTTTGTATTTGTATGTTTTACAGAGACAGATAGATTGCAGCATTTTGTTATGAACAAGAAAAACAGGAAAGAATATCTACTTCCAATATACTCAAAGATATCCGCATTTCTTGGCGAATTGATGGAACTTGCAGATAAAGAAGATTCAGCTCTAATGGTCGTATCCGATCACGGAATGCAACCTATAAAAAGCAAGTTCCTTATCAATGCATGGCTTATACACAACAACTACGCCAAACTCAAACCCAATATATTATCAACTATAAGCGCCAAGTCAAGTCAAAAAACCACAAACTCAACCATTCTATACCAATTAAGGGAAAAATTGATGAAAACATGGCTTAGAAAAGTCTACGACAAACTTCCTTACAAGGCAAAAACCGTTGTATTTAATCTCATAGGCAAAGTGGCATCAGGGGCATCTTCAGGTGAATACACGAGAATACATCTTTTTGACTATGACCTTACAAAAACCAAGGTATTTGCTGCAGTATCTAATGATCCTGTATCGACTATCTGGATAAATGATTCAAGATTCCGAAATGGATTAGTAAAAACATCGGAGAAAGCTAGGCTAAAGAAGGAAATAATGGAAAAACTCTCAAAAATCAAAGCCGAAGACGGAAGTCTTTTGATAAAAGACCTAATAGATGGAAATGACTATTATGGAAATACCAAAAAATTCATACCTGCAGACATAATAGCCGAAGTAAAAAGCAACTACACTGTGGACATATTCAATTTTTCCAACGACACAATATTTATGGAACCAGAAGCAGCAAAGAGTGGAGATCACATGCGGCACGGGGTAATGGCGTTTTATTCAAGGAATGTCGGAAAATTCTCGAAGAATGCAAGCGTGCTCAACATAGCTCCAACAATAATAAACTATTTCGGTATAAAAAACGAACTTTCTAAGAATTCTATTTTAAAACATCTGGTAGATTGAATGAATGTACTGATAATGGATATGGGCTCCAGGCTAAACAAGCTTGGTGGCGAGGCAAAAATGGCAAATCTGCTATTCGAGAAGCTGGATGGGAAAGTAAACACGTATTACCTAGGTTATGAAACTTACTACACAACCCCTACACGAAACACAATAATCTTGGAGCGTGGTGGCAGCATAAACACATCCGCAAGAAACAGTTTTCTATCGGAATTAAGCATAGTCCGTGCTATCTACTACTTTCTCTATATACGGAATATGGTCGGATTAAATGTGAGCAAAGGATCTATATTAGAGAAGGTAAAGTGGATGAAACCAGATATAATAATCTCAAATTCGATACAGGATTTTGCTCTGCTCAGGTATTTCAAGGACCATGGAATAAAATTCAAATCAATATATATCGATCATGGTAGTTTGTCTACAGACAACACTTCTGGATACTTTACCAAGGAAGGCATACCTCTGACCATAGGCACTGGCATAAACGCGCTCTCATTAAATACTGCAAAGAGAAAATTCTTCAATTTCTTTGATATGAATATTGCCCTCAACCTAAGCCAATTTAAGGCGATAAACAAGTTCACAAAAAAAGTGACTTACATCCCAAACGGTCTAGACATAAGGGTAAGGAAGAATCCAAAACAGGATAATCTTCTAAGAAAGAAATACGCCATATCCAAAAATGACTTTGTAGTGCTCTATCTTGGAAGAATGTTCGATAGGCAAAAGAATGTAAGTACCTTGATAAAGGCATTCAGGGCGACAAATTCACAGCACTTGAAGTTGCTCCTTGTAGGTGAAGGCCCATCAACCCCGTCTTACAAGAAACTTGCCGATGGCGATAAAAGAATAATTTTCACAGGGCCAAAGCCGGTAAGTGAGGTCAATTCTATATATAACATATCAAACTTATTTGTCCTGCCTTCTTTCTGGGAGGGGTCAACGCTCACTTTACTTGAAGCCGCAGGGCACGGGTTACCTATTATACTGTCTAAGGATGCATATACTCCTGATTTACGCCAAACTCACATACCTAGGATAAGCTCCTTCACAACGACGGATTATAACACCTTAAAACGCCAGATTGAATTGATATTCAACAACAAGAGCGTAAGGGAAAAATCAATAGCATCTTCCAGGATCGTGTCAAAAACATTTACTGAAAAGAAGATGCTAAGTTCTTATTTGCGCCTTCTTCAAAACCTAATATAATATCTAAAGACGTGTAACTATCCCAAATCCTGCAAATCCCTTACTATCTTGTATCACAAATCTGCCCATCTCCTTTATGTTGTCAAATGTATCTACAACTATTTTTTTATCCAATTCAATTCTTACATTTGCCGCATTGAGCGCTTTGAGTTTCTTCTCCTTAAAAAGAAGTCCTGTGGATGTTTCAACTGCACTGTCTATCATTACTTTATTGCATTTTATTTCAGCTCCATTTATCCGTATTTTCACTATTTTTGTAATAGGTTTAGCTGCAAATACAAGTCCAGATATTGTGTTTTCTGGCTCAATGCTATCATTTAAATGACACATCACAGAACCTGTAATTTTCGAGTCCATATTCTTATCGAGCATAATCATTGCATTGTCACCAGCTTTCGCATTACTTAGGCTCTTTCCCCTTACTATAATCCCATTAACACGCGCTACCTTTCCGGACGGCAATATCTTTATGGTATCTCCTCTACCAAGTTTGCCCGAAAGTATTTTTCCAATGACATGTTCTTTGTCATTATCATTTATTGCTCCCTGTACTAGGAGCCTAAGTTTTTTATCCGAACGTCTATTTGCGTTATTGCTACCTTGCAACAATTCGATAACTGTTTTCCCGCTATACCATTTCATGTTCTTTGATTTCGATATCAAATTCTCTCCAGTGTATGCTGATATAGGTACAAAATGAACATGTTTCTTATCAAAACCAATCCTCTCAAAGAACTCAAGCAGTTCGCCTTCTATGTCTCTGAAAGCAGCATATCTGTATCCTACAGAGTCCATTTTGTTTACTGCAACTACAAGATTCTTGATGCCGAGCATCCTCGATATGAACACATGCCTCTTGGTTTGTTCCTTTACTCCCTCTCCTCGCTTGGCAGATACTATAAGTAGTGCCGAACTTGCGTATGATGCTCCGGATATCATATTCTTTATGAATTCCTCGTGCCCAGGTACATCTATGAATTCAAAAGCACGGTTCTTGTACAATATCTGCGCTCTTGTTATATCTATTGTCAGCCCTCCTTCTCGCTCTTCAGAGAAACTATCTAATATAAACCCTGGCTCAAATTTTCTACCTAACTGCCTGCTTATATTTTTAGCCTCCTCTACTCTCTCATCGGTTACTGAGTTCGTGAGCATCATCAAGCTTCCTATGGTGGTGGATTTCCCGTTGTCTTTATCTCCCAGGAGAGTTATACTTTTTATCTCCATACAATCACATGTATCCCAAAGCCCTAAGCTTTTCCATCACATACGCTTTTTCTTTATCCTGCGATCTTCCACTCCTCTCTTCTGTTTCAGTGCCCGAAAGTTCCCTTATTATATCATCAACATTTTTTGCATCGGATTTCAGGGCCACTGTGCAATGCGTACATCCAAGGCTCCTGTATCTATATCCGTTCCTAGAGAAATAAAGCGGGTTTATGGGTATCTTCTCTTTTTTCACAAACCTCCATATGTCGATCTCGTTGAAATCAAGCAGAGGATGAACCCTTACATGTCCCTTGGTATCAAACTTGGAAGTGTAGTCATTCCATAACTCTGCAGGCTGATCTTTATAGTTCCATTGAAACTCCTTGCTTCTGGGACTGAAATATCTCTCCTTTGCGCGTATTCCGTGCTCGTCTCTCCTTATAGATACTATTAGCGCATCAAACCCATATTTTGCCATAACTTTTTTAAGTGCAACTGTCTTGTTAGCCCCGCAGCATGATGCACCTGAAAGTTCAGGTTTTATCTGGCTATTTTCTACTATAAGGTCAAGCTTCCACTTCCTGGTAAGCTCTTCCCTGAATGCGTATGTTTCTGGAAAATCTATTCCATTGTCGATATGTATAACCGGAAACGGCACTTTCCCATTGAAGGCTTTTCTTGCAAGTCCAAGCATTGCTGTAGAATCTTTTCCCATGCTCCATAGCGCTGCCACTTTTTTGAACTTCATTTTGGCCTCTCTTATTACGTACACTCCACGGTCTTCCAATTTATCCAAATCTTGTTTTATCATAATCAAACACCATTCAATATCTGCAATCCCTTCAGATATATTGTTGC
>JAKAON010000059.1 GCA_021812185.1 Microcaldota archaeon | reverse complement strand
ATAGAAAGGGAGAAAAAAGTCATGAAGGTAAAGAACCTGGTGAGCGGAAAGGAAGATATTTTAAGCTTAGAAGAAGCAATTAAACTATTGAAAGTGAAATGAAATGTCAAAATCCGAAATGGAAGAGATAACGCATAAGGCAATAGCCTCTGGAGGGCTGCTCACTAACTTGTATTTTGACATGCAAAGCGAAAAGGAGGACTCGCTCCAGCCTTTGCTAACCGAGCTCATAAACGACAAGCTTCTAAAGAGCGTGGGAGTAATATACTGTTTTGGCAGCATCGAGGCCCCAATAAAAATAGAACACCTATACTCAACTACTTCCACAGTCACTGTCCTGTTCAAGGATCTGGCCGCAATGGTGTCTGTGATATTCAATTTCGCGCCTGCCGGAATAGAATTGCTAAAACCTGAAGGGGAATATAGGATAAAGACTGCAGACCTCCAATCTGTCCTCCTTCAACTCTCGCAAGTGTCTATGGATTATTCAGAATTCATACTCAAGAAGGTCCTTAAGCCAGAGGACATAGAAAGCATAACCAACAACATAAAAATGAGGGAAGAACTGGGGAAAAAGCTGCTTGAAAAGAAGGAAGACAAGCATCAAGAGTAAAACAACTTATTCATACCAAGATTTAAATATCTGGAAAAACATATTGTATTGATTACAATGGCACTTGCCCAAAATCCTGAAGCTGTAAAGAAATCAAATGTTCCATCTACAGATCCAAATCAATTTAAAGTAAGCACTAATACCGCATCTACTGGTAAAATACTTATAAACGAGAGCGCACAGGTCGAATTTATAGAGAAAACAAGGGCTGAGCAGGTTCATTTGGAAGAACTAAACAAGCTTCTTGCAACTGCGAAGGACGATGCGGATAAGGAATACATGGCAACAGAGATAAACAAGCTTGTTGCAACTCTCTTCTATGAAGTGAAAAACTTCAAAAGCGCATTTTCTCTAGAGAATCAAAGAGATCTAAGGTCCATTCTTTCAGCAATAAACGCAGACATGGACAGCACTGCCCAACAAGTCGGCCTTGAAATCGAGATAAAAAAGGTACCTAATGCAAGTGCAAAGCATCTGGAATCTCTGCTTGCAAGCGAAGGAGCGCAATCAACGTATGACATTGCCATAAAGGACATGCATCAAGAGATCAGGCTCTTTGCAAAGGATGAGCTGAAAGTGGATCCTGACGATTTCATGATACGTTTCGTAGAGTTCGAGAGGAGGATGAAGGAGAATAGAAGAATTCTAAGAGGCATGATTAGGCCGGGATCAAATATTTCGCAAAACAGCGAGGAAATCAACCTCCCGCAGTACTCAGTGTAAGTATATGCGGGATATCAGAATTGTTTGTGCATGATCAAAAATCAATGCTCAACGTGCAAATCCTCTCAGGAAAAACCTTTTAAGTATCAAAGAAGGCCTGTCCATATCTCCATATTCTCCGAGGAACTTGTCCATTTTAACAGTTTTCATAATCCCCATGAGAGATGCTATGTGCCTGGCATCAAGCCCTGAATATAATTTCCTTATTGCAGCATGCATCTTCATATCTATCCAGTACCTGTTTCTCCAAAGTCTCTCATATTCCTCTAGGTTTGCACCTAATTTGATGTGCCTATCTATAGCATCCGCAGCTATCAATGCCCCATTACCTCCGAATATTATCCCGCCTCCCGTAGTTGCCTTTACCTGGCCTGCTGCGTCTCCGATGAGGATGACCTCTTTTTTATTATCGGAAAATTTTTCCCTCAAGCCTATGGGTATGACGCTCGCACCATGGTCCCTTAGCCTTGCGCTTGCCAAAAATTCGCTAACCCTTTGCATCTTAGCTAACCTCTCATAGGCTGCCTTGCTATTCCCATGCCCCTGGCCTATCCCTATGCCTACTTCAACTACTCCTTTAGGCTCAGGCGCTATCCATCCAAAGAATCCTGGTGCAACTGCTTTGTCAAAGAACAGCTCTACTATCTTTCCATCTTCAAAATCAGCTGCATATTCCGCCCTGTACGTAAGCACGTGCTGTGCGCATGCCCCAAAACCATACTTCCTTGCAACTGTAGAGTTGAAACCATCAGCTCCGACTATTACGGAGTCGCCTGACAGCTCATCAAGTCTATCCGCATCGATTCGTTTTCCTGTAACTATCGAGGCTCCTGCATCTACGCATTCCCCCTTAATCATCTCATTGAGTTCATGCCTATCCATAGAGTAGGCCATGGCCTTCTTCGACCTTATCTCCATCATCTTCCCATCTGCGTATATCCTCGCCCCCCTCAGTTCGTTTGCAGGTATCTTGGTATGGTCTATCCCCAAAGCAGACAATCCACTTATGGAAAGTATGCTAGATGCTCTGACTGGGTGCCCAAGCTTATGCTTTTGATCATATACTGTTACGTCTATCTTGCTCTTGCGCAACTTCCTTGCAAGTAAGAGTCCAGACATCCCCGCCCCTATTATTGCAACCCTCGACTTCATCAAAACACACGTATCATATCAGCGCCTGCAAAATATATTATATCGCTCATGCAGCTAAATAATCCATTATCCTCGTAAAAATATATGAGTACAACCAAAGATAACCGAATATTCCACTCACACTTTTAAACCTTTTTATTCCTAATATATCTATATTCTGGCTTAACAATCCTAAGGCTGTCAGGCTCTTTCCTGTCAAACAATCCCGAGCTGGAACTAAGTGATATCGATGTCATTATTGATACCTGTAATAATAGGGCTAATATCAATCATACTGCCAGGAACGTTCCTGTCCCTTGCCCTTCTAAAAAAGACATCGCTGCACATGTTCGAGATAGTTGTCATAGGGTTCATCTTCGGGCTCATGTTCCCTCCTACGCTCACGTGGGCTGAGGCATATCTAATACCAATAAGCCCAATATTCTCATATTCACAGTCTCTATACGCTGCCAATGTGATAATCCTAACGATAATCGGAATACTATTGTGCGTACAGCAAGGCGTGTTTAGCAAAAAACCACATGCCAACAGCGAATCTAACCAAGACCTTGCGAATAATGCAAGCCCCGAAAGCTCTGCAGACCTAGAGGCACAAAAGGAGCACCATCACCATGCGGACCACAAAAATGCAAATCCAGATAGCACTCAAGCTCCTGCGTGGATGTGGGCAATACTGCTTTTCTTGATGCTGCTCACATTTGCCACAAGGATGATGAGCATAACTACTGCTCCAAAATTCTTCGAATTCGACCCATATTACGACATGATAAGCACCGAATATGTGCTCACTTTCGGCCAACAGATACTCTTCGACCACGCAGCATGGCCTACGCTTGCAAACGGTACAATTCACAGGATTGAACCAATAGTGCCATACCTGGAAGCTTATTGGTACAACATAGACAACGGATCAACATCATATCTAAACACGACAACACTAAGCAACACCAGCAGCTATTACCCAGCTATAGCAGCTGCACTACTGGTGTTCGTGGTTTTCATGATGATCTTCCACGATTACGGAAAAATCCCCGCATTAATGGCAGCGGCGCTTACTGCCGGGATGCCAACTCTGGTATCAACTTTCATAGCAGGCGAGCAACTGCTCGAACCTTGGGGGATATTCACAATGTTCTTCTTCGTGGCTGCATACATGCTTGCAGTAAAGAATCCTACTCAAAAAAGATACGCCATCTTGGCGGCTATCGCGTTCATATCCACCTTCCTAGGTGCGCACTACTACACTGTAACTGCGGGAATTTTGACAATATACATAGGCTTGCAAGGGGTGCTGCAAGTGCTCAAGAGAGAGGACATGCGCGACTTCCTCAAAATGAATGCGCTTTTAATCGGCATAATAACAATATTCTACGTAATATACTCCCCATATGGCGGAGCGCTTGCAGATAGGATACCTACGCTTGTAGGCATTCCGGTGATTGTGGCATTCCCAATGGCTTCCCTGCTATTCGTATTCGTATTCTACAACCTTCCAAAGATTCTAGAGAAATATAAGGTTTTCAAGAAGACAGAAACTATGGAATATCTCCAGACCCTTGCTGTGCTTGCGATAATACTCCTGCTACTGATAATATTCACTCCCCTTGGAAAACCAGTGCAATCATACATAAAACTCAGCGAACATTTCACAAGCGCCTCGATACCTCTATTTGCTACTGTGCAAGAATACGCACCAACAGGATTCAACTATAACTTCGGCAATGCGGGA
>JAKAON010000014.1 GCA_021812185.1 Microcaldota archaeon | reverse complement strand
AGCGTTTACATAAAGGAATAAATATCTGGTTTTACCATATACAAAATAGATATGGTGGTTTAACGGAAAACATGAAAGTAAAGGAAGACATAATCAAAAACGGCTTCTCTGTTGGTCAGGTGCTCGAGCTGCGCGAAACCATTACTCCAAGGAAAATCAAGATGTTCGCACATGCAACAGGTGACAAAAACCCGATACATCTCAGCGAGACATTTGCTAACACTACTCTTTTCAAGCACAGAATAGCCCACGGCATGCTGTCTGCATCATACATATCCAAACTTATAGGTACAGAACTTCCAGGTACGATATACATGGGACAAGAACTTCATTTCAGAAGGCCTGTATACATAGGGGATGTCCTAAATGTGACTGCAAAAATCGTAGAATATGAAAAGGATAAGGATATTTTGACTCTGGAGACGACTGTCATAAATCAAGACAACAAAATAGTCATAGATGGCAAGGCAGTTGTGCTAGTTAGGGGAGTTAGACACCTATTGGCAAACATGATGAGGGAATAATCAAAAGTCCTTTCTGTCCATATCCTCTTTTCCCCTATACCAAGACATTACTGCAGCAACAAGGAGTACGAAGAAGGAGAGCAGCATGGCGCTATGTATTCCTATCAGGAATGCTTGGGAAACTCCTCCTATGAGGTTTGAAGTGCCCAAAAATACGCTAAATGCCTGCGATCTAGAAACACTTGCAGACGCCACGGTTATCATCAATATGTAACTGCCAACCATCCCTATATTCGATACGAATCTAAGTACTCCTGAAGTGCTCCCAAGGGAAGTTGGGTCGGCATGCGTCATCACAGCTCTGCTATTAGAAGGCCAAAACATCGCAGCTCCAATCCCTGCAATTACGGATCCTGCAACTATCATGTAATTCGAACTTGTGGCATCAAGCGTGTAGTAGAGCAATACGGCTGCGCACATGAGCAGTAAACCTGCAGTTGCAGGAAGCCTCGATCCGTGCTTGTCGGCGAACTTGCCCACGCTAGGGCTTATTAGGCTTGTCAATATATATCCGGGAACAAGAAGGAGCGAAGCTGTTAGCGGGTCTAGGCCCTTTATCCCCTGCATGTAAAGTATGAGCAGGAAGACTATTGACATATATCCGACTGATTGCAAGAACGCTGCGGCTATTGACAATTTGAGAACCCTATTCTTCAGTGAGCGGAAATCTATCATCGGGCTCTTTGCATTTAGTTCCCTGTACAGGAACAATCCGCATATGACTAACCCAATTCCTACCAAACCTAAATTAAGATTCGTAAGTCCGTTGGCCGCAAAATCAACTCCTCCGTACGTTACCATGCTCAATCCAAGGGCGAGCAGTATCATTCCTGTTATGTCTGTGTGTGCCTTCACCTCCTTGTCATCTTTTATGTACTTAATCCCGAGTATGAATGCAAGTATTCCAAAAGGCACGTTTATGTAGAATATGTACTGCCATCCTATCAGTGCTGTTATGAATCCTCCAAGAACTATTCCAAGTGTTGCTCCGACGCTAAATCCAACCGAAGTGTATCCATACGCCCTTCCCATCCCTTGCCTATCAAAAGTATCTGCTATTATCGCGTTGCTTGTAGCTCCAAGCATCGCAGCTCCTAGTGCCTGCACTATCCTAAATAGCACCAGTTCGGTTATGCTTGCAGATGTTCCGCATAGGAACGATCCTATTGTGAATATCGCAAATCCCAAGTTGAATATCCTTCCCCTTCCGTATATATCTCCGAGCTTGCCTAGTTGTATGGTGACAACTGAGAGAACAAGAAGATAGATAAGTATTGTCCATATGGAGGTTGCAAGTGTTGCTCCAAGGCTCTTTGTTATTGTAGGGAGCGCAAGGAGCACTACGCTGCTGTCTATTGCAGCCATCAAAGTGCCTATCATTATTATTAGAAGTATAATATTCTCTTTTTTCATACAATCAGCAGCGCAACATTGCAAATACAGGAAAGGATACTGCGGATAATTATTTAAATCCAAAATACGCATCTCCCAATCAAACAGTGCTTGTTAAAAAATAGTGAGTTCGATGGGACTAAAAAGGAAAATGTATTCGTATCTTTTAGGCCACTCAAATCTAACTCCATTCCAAAAGGAAGTGCTGATAAACTTGGATAAGGTGCCTTGCGGAGAGACTGTAACGTACGGCCAACTTGCGAAGATGATAAATCGTCCAAGCGCATCGCGGGCCGTAGGCAATGCGCTTAATCGCAATCCGTACCCTGTGATAATACCGTGCCATAGGGTAGTGGGCAAAAACAGCATAGGCGGATATGGTAGAGGCCTTGAAATGAAAAGATTTCTGCTTGCAATTGAGTCTATTGCAAAATTCTTCTAATAATATCCTGCAGCTTTTGTAGCAACTCTTCTCATCTGTACGCTTCTAAGCAAAGCAACTCCATTCTTCGTAAGGCTAAGCGGCTTGTTCTCGCCTCCTTTCTCGGCAAAGTCCAAGACTCCTGTTCCTTTAAGTGCCTTTAGATTGTACCATACGCTGCTTCTAGAAAATCCGTACTTCTCATATAAGTATTCAACGAACGAAGTGGCAGTAGCTATCTGATCGTATCCGATTTCGGTAAGAATGAGCACCTTTTTGTCGTTGGCTAACACTTCCGAAACTGAATTTTTTACATACTCTACATATTGTTTTGCCTGCATAGCACAATCACCAAAAAAAACTTTAATGACCGTTTTATGCGGCTCCCATAAAGATGTTTGACATCTTCACAGGATACAGTATATAGCTTATGCTCAGCTTTATGTAATTCCAAATCTTCCCCTGAATTACGGAATTTTGCATGTTTACCAAGCAGTACTCTAAAGTACTGATTATGATGTGTAATAATGATATTTAAATCTTTGCCCTAAATCGTATATTGATTCCATGCTTCTTGATACAATACGAATCGCCATAATGATCCTAATATCTATAATATATGCTTATTTCGACGTCTTTAACAAGCGCAACATACCCAACTCATTTGCATATATAGGAATAGTAATCGCAGCGATACTTACGCTTGCATATCCTCAACCAACAATCATATACAGCATCGTAGTTGCCGCAATAGTCGCTGTCATATTCTATGTCTTTTACAGGACTGGGCAAGTGGGCGCAGGGGATGGCTTTGAACTGGTGACAATATCGCTGCTCCTGCCGATACAGCCTACCCCTATTTTACAAAGCACACAGATCCTCATGCCTTTCAACTCCCCGTTCGTACTATCTGTGTTCATAGCTACAGGTATAGTGACCCTAATAGGCGTCCCTATATATTATCTTCTAATATCGAAGAACACAGGAATAAAAGATGTATCAAAAAAACCTGAAAATGCAAGGAAAAACCTGATAAAGGCCACCGCCATACTGCTTGCATACCTATTGCTGTACTTCTCGCTTGTGCAATTCTTCGGCCCGAACCTCTATGGGGCAGTGATAATACTCCTAATGGGGATTTTTTCAGCAATAACTATAATGTATAGCAGGAAGATAAATTCGAAAATGGTTTCAATGAAGAAGGCAAGCTCTCTAGAGGAGGGCGACATGATTGCCACAAACTTCATAAGCAGCAAAATGCTTGCGTCTTTGTCAAAAAAATATAACGGATTCGGCAATTTGGTCACTGGGAAACTCGCAATTCAATTAAAGAGATCCAACGTGAAATTGCCAGTATACCAAAATTCGGTGCCTTTGTCCCTTTCGATACTTGCCGCTGTTATAATCTCATTGCTCATAGGGAATTTGCTCTTTCTAGTGATATGAGCATCACTCTATCTCCGAGACTAGCTCAGATTCGGACTCTATTTTACTAAGCTTCTTCTTGCTTATCACATTTATGCCGTCGAATTTTCCATCCTTCTTATCGCTTATGAAGAAAGAGTAATTATTCTCAAAACTCTCCATTATCTGCGCAAATACCTTTGCCTTCTTCTTCATGGTCCTTGGATTTGATTCCATGCTCGCTTCATAGTAATTCTTGCGCTTTCCTATTACGTTGAACGGAGAACTGTTCAGATATACTGCCTTTATGTCAGTACGTCCTATCTTGTAGGAATTCCCAGATATCTTGTATTCGTGGACTCCGATGCTTATCCTATTGAGCCTTACAGAATCTCCAAGCCTTGCCTCGGTCCTCTCAACTGTGCCAAGAGATGCGTATCCTCCGAACTTCTCAAGCTTGTACAATGTATCCTTGGACACCTTGGCGCTCTTGGCAAGCCCGCTTAAGCTCATTCCGCTTAGCATCCTTAGGTTTTTCATCCTCTCTTTGTCAACTTCAGCCTTTGTACCAACGTACTTTGATGCGAGCGGTATGTTAATCCCGTCAAGCACGCTCTCGAAACTTTCCACAGATACGCAATTGACCGAGAACCTGGTGTATACAACATTCTTACCGAGCCTCTTGTCTTTTGACACCTCCCCAACTATAAGTGTCTCGGCATCCATGAACGAGGCAACATCAAATATGTCCTTGGCCATCTTCCTATCTATCGTGTCTATGTTGTATACTACCTTTATCACGATTGTCCTGAGCCTATTCCTCGCAAGTATGTCGAAACTGGCATGCATATTGCTTATGACAACATTCTCATACGAGTAACTTTCAAGTATTCTCTCGACTTCCTTGACGATATTTTCCCTATGCATAAATATCTTTCCACTAAATATCTTCTCTAATCAAATAAATACGTTGGTGCAAGAGATGATAGTCTACAAATCCAAGATCTTCAAAATCAGGGAAGAAAAAGTAAGGCTTCCTAACGGCAAATCTCCAATATACACTCTTGTAGACCATCCTGGGGCGATAATGGTAATACCCATAATTGAAGACAAAATAATGCTAATACGCGAATATCGTCCTGCTGTGAAGCAGTGGCTCTATCAACTACCTGCAGGCACAATCGAACTCGGCGAATCCCCAAAGCAGACAGCTTCAAGAGAGCTTGTGGAAGAGATAGGCTATTCGTCTAACAAGATAAAATTCATATTCAAGTCATATACCACTCCTGGAACTTCAAATGAAGTAATGTACTTCTTCTTGGCAGAAGACCTAAAGAAATCAAAGCAGAATTTAGATGAGAACGAAGCCATAGAAGTAAAGCCTACGAAAATAACAAAGATACTAGAAATGATAAAGAGCGGAAAGATAAAGGACAACAACACCATTTCAGGAATAATGTATTACGTGCACGTATACCAGCAAAATAAACTTTGAATAATGGAATTTGGGAATTCACAAAGAAAAGAAAACCATGCCATCCTTCTTTGCAAACTTAAAGTAGCCTATCCTCTCAAACTGAACAACATCTCCCTCGTTGAGCCTCTCAACATATCCTTCGGCCAGAGCATTCACCTTCTTGAGGCTCTGCGAATTAAACTCGCCATCCTTCATAAGGTTTCCAATATATTCAAGCATGCACTGCCTGCTCTCTTTTTTCGAAACCCACTGAATTATTTTTACTGGTTTAATCCCATCAACTCGTTCTGCAATTATCTTATCTTCCAAGAGCGAAATTATTCTGACGTCATAGAGGTCTTTTAGCCTAAGCTCCTTTTCGCCTTCAGCATCCTTTTTGCTTATGTAAAAACTACCATCTATGTCATATTCCCTAAATCCAATGTCCTTGTTTGGGTGAAGCCTAAGTTTGGATCTTGCATCTCCTTTTTCAACCACTAATTCCACAGGGTCCTCAACTGCGAAGAGCCGCAGTGCGCTACCGTCAACAACTCTCCTGTTCTCTGCGAGCAATACATCCATGCTCACTTTGCTCTCAACTTTGCTCATTCCGGATTTTAGGACAAATTCTTTTATCGCCTCGGGTGTTATTCCCCTGTTCCTAAGTCCAATTATCGTTACCAATCTCGGATCATCATACGAATCCAGCTTCCCCTCGCTTATCAGCGCACGAATTTCCCGCTTATGGGTATTATTGTCTATTATCTCAAACCTCGAGAAGCTTCGTATGCGCGGTTTTCGAAGTCCAAGCATGTCTAAGAGTGCATAGTTGAGCTCGTCCCTCAATTCGTACTCCTTGCTCCTTAAGGCGTCTGTCACTCCATTGAGGGAATCCATTATGGGAGTGTTGAAATCGTATGTAGGCCATACTGTATATTTGTCCCCCTGCCTGTAATGCGCATGCTTCTTTATCCTAAATAAAGTGGGATCTCTCATGGCAGTGTTTTGGTCATCCATCCTCCCGTTGAACCTAAGTATCGCCTGGTTCTCCTCAAACTCCCTATCTATCATTTTCTTCCATAGTGCCAGATTCTCTCCTGTATCCTGCAATTTATGTTCGCATCCAAGGCCCTTTGATCGCATGTCCTTTATCTTATCCGCGCTGCAAAGGCATACGTATGCGCCATTCTTGTTTAGCAGCTCTTTGGCATATGCATACATTTTCTCTATATTGTCGCTTGCGTAGTACTCCTTGTCAAATGCTATGCCGAGCCACTTCAAATCCACCTTGAATGCATCCACGAACTCCTGCTTCTCCTTTTCCGCATTTGTGTCGTCAAAATACAGCCATAGCTTGCCCTTGTATATCCTGACAAACTCGCTTTCCAAAAAGACGGCTTTCGCGTGCCCTATATGCATGTATCCGCTAGGTTCTGGAGGAAACCTTGTAACAAAATTTCCTTCACTGACACCGTCAAGCGTCATGTTTACCTTAGATGTGCGCTCGGCACGCGCCTTCTCGTACTCATCGAATTCGTTTTTGTATTGCCCATATTCCGTCTCTAATCGCTCCTTGTTATACGAATTGATTTCGATCACTATGCGCGATACAGCTTCGCGTATTTCGGGAATGTTCCTGTCCTTTTGAGGTATTTTCGATATGGCCTTGCTCAAAACCGACTTATCATCCGCCTTGCCATAATCTACGGCGTTCTTAAGTGCGATCTTGCGTATCTCTTTAAGGGATTCATCGCCAAGCATCAGCCCACCGTCACACTTATCTGGCCAGGTATAATCTGCAAGTTCTGCGTCAGCAGCGCCTGTACTTGTACGGATGTGGTATTTGTGAAGTTGTCAGAAAATGAGAGCGGCAATGAGTACGACCTCATGTTTGAAGGCACAGTAACAAGCGCATTCTGGGCGTAATTCCCAAGCAGCTCCTTTGCATGGAAGTTTAGCCTTGAAGGCAGTAGTATGGACGCCTTCATATCAAACAATATGCATCTTGAATAGCTGGCATTAAGCCTATCTTCAACATATCTGTATACATATTGCGAATGAACGTTTCCGCTGTTCACAAGCACATCGCCACCTAGTTGCGTGGCCTGCACCGATTGGTTGCCAAGCCCAGATACTATCGCATATGTGTAATTTAATGCATATCCGCCTATGCTCTGATTTGCGCAATTAGACTGTATGGTGAAAACATCGCTAAGGTTTTGGGTGCCTACTACTGTCGAATTGAACCCGCTCCAAAATGCGGTTCCGTTAATCGTAGTCGACTGCGTAGTAGAAGTGCTGTTACTAGAGTTTCCGTAAGCTGCATAGGACAACACGAGTATCACGGCGACAAAGAGCGATCCAAGGATCTTAATAATCTTTTGCCTCTCCAAAGTAATCACAAGTTTTTTAGTTTAATATAACATAAACAAAACTTAATAATATTGACAGGAAGTAATATTCCTGTAAAAACGTGATGAAATGACTTTCAACGACGGAGATTTTCTAAAAATAGAGTACGATGCATGGCGATCTGCGGATAACGCACTGGTCTACACGACCGATGAGAAGAAGGCTAAGGAGAACGACCTATACAACAAGGAAGTAAAATATGGCCCTCAGCTTGCAATAGTTGGCAAAAGAAATGTTATAGAAGGCCTCGACAAAGTGCTAAAGGGAATGGCCATTAACGAATCAAAGAAAGTGGTCCTTGAACCATCCGAAGCATTTGGGGAAAGGGATCCGCAGCTGATGCAGGTTATGTCAATAAACGAATTCAGGAAGAGGGACATAGTACCATATCCCGGGATGCAGGTGGACCTTGACGGAACAACCGCCGTCGTAAAGAGCGTTAATTCAGGAAGAGTGCTAGTTGACGCAAATCATCCTCTCGCAGGAGAAAAGCTTACGTACGAAGTAAAGGTAGTTGCAAAGATAGATGCTGAAAACGAGAAAGTAAAGGCGCTTTCCGAATATTATAACCTGGTTCCAGAAAAGGTGGAAATAAACGGGGCAAATGTCACCGTGGAATATGGAAGCAATGTGAACAAGGACGCGAATTACTTCGTGAGCAAGTCAAGGTTCGTTGCATCGGCATTCACGTATTTGGACAAAGTAGCCAAGGTCTACATAAAGGAAGAGTACGACAAGCCAAGCGGAAAGAGCACTACTGCATAAACTGCATCTAGCTGTTTATGCTTACTGCATACCTTCCATTGACTTTTATGCTAAGCTTCTTGGCTATCTCAGATTTCTCAACATTGATCACTGTTATGTAGCCGCTCCACTTGTTTGTTAGATCACTAGATCCGCATATAGGGCAAACTTCGCCCTGCGCGATTATTATCCTGCATTTTTTGCATGCTTTTTCCATGATATCACTTACCCTTTCTGCTATTTCCAGGAGGGCCTCCTCTCTTCCCGCCCCTTCCCCTGTCGAATCTTTGATTGCCCTTTCTTTCAGGCTCAAGTATCCACTCCTTCTTTCCAAGGCCGTCAGGCCTCATTGTCAGCGCTATTTTCGTATCCTTTACTGTGTTCTTCATGCTTATCGTGGAGACCTTTGCATATATGTCGTCTCCTTTCTTTATGGTCCTTCCTGAGTTCTTAGAAACAAATGTCCCTGTCTTCCTGTCAAATGTCATAAAGTCTCCTGTTATCTGTGAAAGGTGAATAAGCCCTTCAAGAGGACCTATTCTTGCAAAGCACCCGAAGTCGATCATCTCGGATATCTGCCCTATGAATACTTCGTCAACTTCCAAGTTGAATGTGAGGACGTCGAACTTCAAATCATGGTGGGTAGACGGATCGCTAGGCATTATTATCCCATCGCTTATGTCCCTGACATTAAAGACTGTCAGTATAACCCCAAGGTCCTTGTCTATGGTCCTCTCATACTTCCTTCTAAGAAGGTCCTCGGCAACTGCCGCTATATCCTTGTTGAAGTATTCTGGAGGGATGCTTAGCGTGTCTTTTATAGTGTGTACATAATACAAAATCTCACCTAGTTTTAGCATAAGGAAAGAGAACGAACTTTCTAGCCGAAAGAGTACTTGCTGCTGTATTTAATCATGCACTTGAAAGATATTTAAACTTAATCCCGCTTTACCAAAAATGTGTATCTGCCTGCACTTGCCCTATTCATGTCAAATATCTCTTCGTCCTCTTATCCTCCCTAGCCTTCCAGTATGCCATATCCATGGCCCTGAATATCCTGTCAAAAATCTGATCAACTTCATATATGTCATCAAAGTAAAAAGTAACCGAATACACGTGCGTCTTGTCGTTGTTTTGCATAAGCAAAGCCTGCGGGACCTTAAGATACGAGTCTGAAAACGCAGACCGGAGACTTTTGCTTATGTATTTGTCCAGTATATGTGCAGGGACGTCGTTCTTTATATTTACATTGACAGAGTGTTTGTACACTCCCTTGTCCTCGAGCCTTGTTGCTATAGAGCTGTTTAAGAGCAGCGTGTTTGGCACAGAGACCAGGTGCGCCCCCGAATCGTGGAATTGAGTGAATACTATCCCGACTTTCTTAACCTTAAGGAATTTCGGAGTTGTAACCCCCCAGTAATACGATTCAAGGAGTATAACATCCCCTGTCGTCAGATTCCTTGACGATCCAACAAGGACCCCTGAAAACACTATGGGCAGCAAGTTCTGCATTGCAAGCCCAAGTATGACTCCACCAACCGCGCTTGCAGCAAGCAGGCTGGTAGGGTTTATGTTAAGTATGTTAAAGATGACGAGAAGCAGTATCGCATAGGCCACTACCTGTCCAAAGAACTTCACTATCCCTGTTCCAACCTTATCAAGCCTCCTTGATGTGTAATTCTCAAGTATTGACGTCATTATGGATATCAGGGCATACCCTATGGCTATAGTAGAGACAAGCTGCGCGAGCGTAAATACATAACTTGCATAAGGGAATACCAACCTGTAAGTAGACACAACATAATCGAACACGAAGTTTATCAGGAACACTACTATCGTTATGTATATCGCAATTATCAGTATCCTAAGATTGCCAACTGTAGGCCATTTCATCCAATCACCATAACACTCATTTTATTCTTCCATCCCGCGAGATGCTAAATACCTTTACTTTGCTCCTCTTCAAATACCTCTTGAGGTTCACGTCGTTTGTGCACACCGCTGCTCCGGATTGCTGCGCTCTCTTGACTATCCATATGTCTACCTTGCCGTTGTCCTTGTATGCTTCTATGCCGCTCTTATCAAGCATCTTGAGGGCTATCCCAGCATATACCTTTTCCTTCCTTGTGGAGCCTCTCATTCCCTTTAGTTCTGCTATTATCCCATCAGAGACTTCTAGGGAACAACCAGGAAATGAATACCTTGCCACTTCGAATATGTCTATCTTGTTCGAAGCCGCAAAGAGTATAGAACTGGTATCGAGTATCAATGCCTTCATACTTTTCACTTGGACGGTCTATTATACTATTCATGCATATACATTTATTTTTGTATAGGGAAAGTAAAATATCCAATCGGTGATACCCTGCCCCTTGACATATATGCAGAAAACATGATAAGGCATTACGAGAAGCCGCACAATAAAGGGAAGCTAGATAATCCCAGTGCCAAAATACACGAAGACAATCCAACGTGCGGGGATACGATAGACGTCTACTTGCTCATATCCGAAAATAAGTTAAAGGACGTCAAGTTTACCGGCGACGGATGCTCAATAAGCCTGGGCTCGGCCAGCATGGTTACTGATTACGTTAAGGGGAAGACGCTGCAAGAGATAAAGAGAATGGGCAAGGACGAGCTGATCGAAGTCATAGGGATCAATCCCGGGGCCGGAAGGATGCACTGCGCCACGCTAGCCTTGAAGGCTATAAAGGAGGCCATATTCAAATACGAAGGCAAGTCAGTTGACGAGTCCACCAAGGAATTGTAACTAAACAACCATATATAATTAATAAATCTGATAATACATCATTATCTACGCAGCCCTGTCATCTAGTGGCCAAGGATAGCGGGCTTTGGACCCGCACACGCCGGTTCGAATCCGACCAGGGCTAATATTCCAAAACGGCAAATAAAATGATAGACAACCTGATACTGGTACGACATGGGCAGTCAACTGCAAACGCCCAGAGGATATTCGGGGGATACGGGAATTACCCACTGACCAAAGAAGGCGTAGCTCAGGCTAAATTCATCTCAAATTTCCTGTCTAATGTCGAATTATCAAAAATATACAGCAGCCCAGTAAAACGCGCATTTGACACTGCGCAAATAATTGCAGAACATCACGATGTGGATGTGACTGTGAGGAACGGGCTTATTGAACGCAATGTGGGGAAAGCCTCAGGAAAGCCCATAACTACTGTAAAACACATAGGTACACTCATTAATTATCCCGAATACGACGAAACATTTTCAAATCTGCAAAGAAGAGTAATGAAGGAGATCAATCATATCAAAAAATCCTCAAGCGGTAATGTAGTGGTAGTTACTCATGCAGACCCGATAATATCTGTTCTCTATCATTATCAAAACATCAAGACAAATCGCAAATCCAAGTCCACGCTCAAACTGGACACGGGAGGTATGAGCGTAATTTCGTTCAAGTTTCCAGAACCAATGATCGTTCTATTTAACTATTCAAAAAAGATCAACAATGACTTATTGAAAAGCTGACAAAATTTGCAACGGTTGATTCGGATATATCAAATAACAACGCAATTAATCAATGTAACTCCAAGAACTATATATTTATAGAGAATTATATTATATAACTACAAAAGGCCGTAACATGGATATTAAAGACAATGCAGTCCGGTTCTATATTCAAAATTTCATAATAAATAAATCTCAAAATATTGAAGTCCCTGGATTTATCTTTTTTAAAGTATCCGGTAAAACTCCTATTTTTGCGAGACAGGTTATAATACCAGAAGATTTCTTTATAAACTTAGAAAGGAGTATCTCACAGAAAGGTAAAATTGCTCAAAACGCACTTTATTCTGCAGGTAAAAAATTCGGATATCATTTCTCATTATTAGGTAGTTTTTATAATATTAAAGACAAAAAAGGTCAAGACTTAATAAATTATATAAATATAATTAACAAATTTATCGAGGGAACATATGCATCAAGAATAGAATGTAAAATTAATCCAGATCAAAAGACGTGTAATTATAATATAGAAAACTTTATCGTCTTAAACAAACTTGGTTATGGATATTTCTTGCCACTTGGCGCAGCAGCTGGACTAATGTCCTATTTTCTTCAAGATCCGAATATTGAAGGCGTATTGGAAAATTTCAACGAACAATCTGGAAGCGGAACATTATTGTATGCCCCAGCAGAATACCTAAAAAATAATAAAAAAGAATTTTTCTCAGAAATCAATCTTTCAAACCTTGAACCAACTGAAAATTACATATCTTTCAATCAAGTTCATCCAATAAAATACTCAAATTACTCTTTCAAATCACTATTAAATAGTAAATATTTTAGTTTTAATAAAGGAATAATATTAAACAATAAAGAAAGATACTTTATATTAGAAGTTACTGCATTATACCTCATAGAAAAGGAACTGAATAATTATTCTGATATAATTTATAATTCTGCTTTCAACGCTGGATTGAAAATGTTAGAAAATGTTCAAAGCCCAACACTTAAAACAATAACTGATTATCTTTCTGCATTTGGGTGGGGTGATATTTTGATTATTAAGAAAGACTCAAAATATGTTATAAATGTAAATTACTTTCCATACACAAATCTATATAATCAAATTAATTATTTAATATTCTCGGGTATTGTAGCTGGTATGCTCTCGATAATTACACAAGAACACGTAAAATTTAAAAAAGTGGAAAGGAACATAACTCAAGGATATCTATCGGTATCTTTATTTAGTTGATATAGTTATAATTCCATTTAATTGTTCTTCAACTTTCGGGAAGACTGAATTTAAGTCATGTATGAATCTATCTTTCATGGGATACCCTTTATGACTTGGTATGTTATGCATTATCCAAATAGGGTTTCTGTCATATTTTCCAAAATCCATGAGTTGCACAATCACTAACTTTCCACCACTTTTCAATAAATTACTAAGTTTTTTAAAAGTATCAATATAATCTTCTTGTTTTATATGGTTAAATATTATAGATACAAAAATACCATCGAATGCCCCCGAATAGTTATTTAAACTATCTATGCTTTCAAATTTAACATTTTTTTGATTTTTAATTTTAACGGCTTCTTTAAATTTAAGTTTTTTAATTCTACTCCTAGCTTCCTCAAAAAATTTTGTACTAGGGTCCGCACCAATAAACTGTATCGGTATATGTGAAAGTTCTATAAGTTGCTCTAAACTAACACCACCTCCACATCCGTAGTCAAGAATTAATACATTGGGTTTTAAATCTTTATATAGCTCCAGTATTGCCAAAACCCTCAAAGAATATGGCGATTGCTCCATTATCTTATTCCAATAATAAACAGCTTGTTTTTCCTCAAAACCTGTTAAATCAGAAGGATTTCCCGTAATTAATGTATTTTTAGAGTACTGATTTACAAAATTAACCCATTCAAGAGATTCTTTATAATTTTTATTCAAAAAATTTGTAGCTTCAACGGTATTAATTTTTTTATAAGGTTTTAAATAATACCCTTTATTATACCCAAGAATATCTTGACCTACCAACAAATCTAAAATATTTTCAAGCATCTGTTTATTTTTCAAACCACATTTTTCCAATATGTCATCCAATGTCTGCGTGGTTTTTAACAAAGTCATAACGTTTTCCTGTTCAAGAAGCGATATAGCATAATCTACTAAAATAATTTTTACCATTTCAAGGGCTTTAAGATCTTTCTCTAACCTTTCTTTCAACATTAAATCCACTCTATACCTGTAGGGTTAGACTTTCTTGGTGTAATATTGTATGTGAAATTCGAAATGACGCTAATAAATAGCAAAATAATAACCAAATTTATACTCTGTTCTGAAATTGGCAATAAAAATGCAAAGAAAAAACTAGAACAAATTATATAAATTCTATGTAACACATACGGATCTAATTTAATTATAATCAATATACTCATTAAAAATAGAGGTATCAAAGCATAAAATAGTGCGTTAAATATACATAAAATTATCAGAATCAATAATATCAAAAAGCTCAACAAATATGTTTTATTTGTTCCAATCTTCCTAGGTAATGTATATCTATCAAATTGCACATCTCTAATATCTCCAATCAAATTCCTAGAAATCGAAATCAAAAATACTAATAAAGACAAAATCCAAAGCTCTGGATTATGTAGATTATAATTATAAATCGCAGCTGCAGCAAACATTATCCCTAGTTCCGTAACTGGTCTAAATATGAAAACAATATGAGATATTGGCAAATTTTTAGATTTTAAACTATATATTTTCACAGAAATTAGCGCCAATATAAAAAATATAATTGCCATTGGGGCAGTTGTTAATAATATACTAACAAGTAAAATTACTGGAATTAATAGCATATATCTGTCTAGAAATTTTTCTCTACCGTCAACTGATTTATGAAAAAACTCAAGTAAAAAAACACAAGAGATCCAAAACAAAAGACCCATTAAACAGGTTTCAATAAACTTCGAATTAATTGATATATTACCAAAGTTTAAACCTATTGTTAAAATGGTTATAAGTAAAACATTACCTAAGGAATATACTCTAGTTAATGAAAACACTTTTTGCATATAACTCGAACTAAACATGCTGTCATCTTTAATTCTCTACTTTAGACAAAGATATTCCCTTGCTGGTTATATCATAAGACTTTATCCCTCCATCAATCTTAGTTAATCTCATTTTTTTAATTTCAATAGTTCTATTTACACTATCTCCTATAGCCAAAGATTTTAGTATTATTAGCCCATCGCAAGCATATTCGCTAACGCCATCTACTGTGATTTGTCCCTCTCCTTCTACTCCTGCAGTTATTACTAAATTTGTAGTGCCTAATTTTGATAATTCATTTATCAAAAGGTAAGTGATTCTTTCCCTAGACTTTCCCTGATAAAGAACTCTTCCTTGCGAGTCAACGTTTCCCATTGCCGCAGCCATATTTGAATTAACTCTGTAATTCAACGGTATTTTGAATTGGTCTACATTTATGGCAAAATTTATCAGGCTATCAAAAACAAGCCTTTTGGCTTTTATTTTTTCAACAGTTTCTTCCACCAAACTGAATATATTTACTTCAGGTAAATCTAAAGGTATTTCAAGAATTATTAATTTTCCATCCTTCTCCATAGCTTCAAGATCCCAACCAAATTCACTACCTTGAGCTAAAAGTTGTTTTCTAGTGGTATCTAGGGAAACATAAATTCCATTTTCGCCATTTTTAACACCCTGAACTAAATATTGCAATCCAAAAATAGTTTTTCCTGTTCCAGGTGCTCCTGTTATTAAAATGTTGAAACTCGCAGGCAAGCCTCCTTCTACCAATTCGTCAAATCCAGGTATGCCTGTCTTTACTCTATCCATAGCCGCACTTAGAATCTATTTCTCCTATAAAGGATATTAAGCTTTCCGATGACCTTTAGGTATGTCTTCTCGATAAATAGAATCAATTTGGCAAACTAATAATATATTTATATAAATTAAAATACTACCTATTGTGATATATGTTGTGTTAAAAACAAAATTAGGAGATAAAATTGACCATTTATATCTGGATTATCTATTCTTGATCTACTGTTGAATAACGGGGAAGCGGCAAAAGAGACTATTAGGGATATTCCTCCGGCATTTTAACATACAACGTAAACATTCTAGAACAAAACAAACACACTTAGATAATATTGTTACAAATATTTTTTTTATCTAACCTAATTGACAAGTATTAAATAGACATAATAATATTCTAATAGCGTGATGATACGAGGTATTTCTGATTAATGATGAGAAGAGAGTAATCTGATTGACTCTTAATACCTCAATCTCTTCTCTTTTCAGTAAGACCTTGCAAAATTGGCTCTGCTCTTCGATTCTTTTCCGCAAACTACGCACTTTCCTCCATTCGCTTTTTGATCAAATGGTATGTTAGTTATCTTCGCGCCTGTCTCATCCTTCACTTTGTCCTCGCACTTGATGTCTCCGCACCAAGGCGCATTCACCATCCCGGCGTTTTTGGAGATCAAGCTCTTTAGTTCATCATAAGTATCTGCATGGTGTATCTTGCTAAGCATGAACGCATGAGCCTTGTCATAGAGGTTTTTGTTGATCTTCTCCAATGTTTCATTTACTTTTTCTGCCACATCATCTATCTTAACCGTCTCCTTTTCATACGTGTCCCTCCTTGCCACTACTACGCTGCCTGACTCGATATCTTTTGGCCCAACCTCTATCCTTATTGGAATCCCTTTCAGTTCCCACTCGTTGAATTTGTATCCTGGGGTGTAGCCTTCGCGCGAGTCTAATTTTACCCTTATTGCACCTAATTTTTGCTCCACCTTAAGCGCATATTCGAGCACCTGCTCTTCAGATCCCTTCTTTAATATGGGAACTATCACTACCTGTATATTTGCTACCTTGGGCGGCAGTATTATTCCCTTATCGTCCCCGTGCGTTGCAATAACTACTCCTATCTCCCTAGTTGATATTGCGTACGTATTTTGCCATGCGAATGCCTCCTTCTCGTTTATGTCAAGGAACTTGATATCGAATACCTTTGCAAAGTTCTGTCCGTCAAAGTGCCAATCAGGTCCCTGAATGGCCCATCCATCAGGCATTATGTGCTCAATGCTATAGCTTGCGACGCCTCCCGCAAACTTCTCCTTATCAGTCTTTTGCCCAGCTATCCCTGGAAGCGCGAAGTACTCCTTGAGCATCTTTAGGTATATGCCAAGTATGACGTCCCTTTCTGCCATGGCCTCTTGCTGCGTTGCATATACGCTATGCCCTTCGTTCCATAGGAACTCTCTGCTGCGTATGAAAGGCGTAGGATGCTTGAACTCCCAGCGCACGACATTGTTCCACTGGTTGTAGCGAATCGGAAGGTCTCTCCAGGACCTTATCCACTTTGAAAAACTAGGGTACATTATCGCCTCGGATGTCGGCCTTACCGCAAGTCTCTCGCTTAGCTTCTCATGGCCCACCTCTGTTACCCAGGCAACTTCTGGGGTGAATCCCTCAAAATGGTCAGCTTCTTTCTTCAGGAACTTTTCAGGTATGAATAGCGGGAAATATACGTTCTCTATGCCTATCTTCTTAAATTCCTTGTCGACTTCAGCGCTAAAGGTCTGCCACATGCTATAGGACGAAGGTCGAAACACCATAGCTCCAGATACATCGCTGTAATCAATGAACCCAGATTTTATAAGCGCATCCGTATACCACTGTGAGAAGTTCTCCAACTTCTTGAATTGCATGCCTTTTTCATCGATCTTGCCATCTGCCATACGAACACAAACCCACTCTACTATTGTTTGGCTTCACATTTATATCTATTATCTCTATTGCTGCAACACTGATCTGAGCACCAGCGCTATATTGCTGCCCTCTCTAAGCCTCCTAATGGAATAAGCCAGCCACTGGGGCCCAAAGGGCACGTATATGAAAATAGTATTCCCTTGTTTTGCAATTTTCTCTGCAAGTTTCCCGCGAATTCCCTTAAGCATTGCGAAAGCAAACTTCTTCCTGTGTATCAGATTAAGTCTCAGTGCGCTGTCTATTATCCTATCATCGTGCGTGGCTATTATGAACTCTTCAGAATGCTCAAAGAGATATCTCATTATCATCAAATAATTTTCGAACACCCCCTCCCTATCGGTATACATTATCCTTCTTGATTCATCATACGCTCCCTTAACCAGCCGTATTCGTCCATGCATTCTTACTATCCTCCTTGCATCCGCATAACTCCTCTTCAGCTTGCCCTGTATGCAAATGCCTATATTTTTTCTCTCACGCAGCGCCTTTAGGTACAAACTGATGGTCTTCGATACGTACATGTGCTCCTCCATGTCGAGCCACACAAAGACACCTGCCTTTTGTGCACGTTTTGCTATAAAAATATAATTTTTGTAGCATCTCTGGTCATCAATACCCATGCCTAATTGAGTCGCCTTGATGGCGATGCACCCATGTACTTTGTTTTTCTCCATCTTGTCGATAAGTTCGCTGTACGTATTGACTGCATTTTCAACCTGGCTCATGTCGTGAAAATGCTCACCTAGGTAATTTATCATTACTTGTTCCTCTGCTCTGTTGATGAGGGCAGACTCTCTTACCGCATCATCTACGCTCACCCCTGCTATCCATCTTCTTACAAAAGCAGCTCCGAATCTACTGACAAAATCCATACGACTACCAATCACTCTTGATGCAGTATCTTTGCAATGCTCTTTTCCAGCGCCTTCGCGTCTGTGAAGCGTATTCCATGCAGTTTTGCCACCTTTGCGCAGTATACATTCTCCTTTCTGTCGTCTATAAATACCGCTTCGTTTGGCTTAATCCCCATCTTTTGGACTACATACTTGTACACTTCAATGTCTGGCTTTCTCATCCTCAAATAGCAGGATGCGAACTTGTAGTCGAAGAGTTCTGGATGTATCAACTTTATCACATGCAAGTACCTGGGTTTGTCGACATTGGAAAGGAATGCCACTTTGTGCTTCTTTCCAAGCTCTCTAATAATTCCCAAGACATCCTTGTTTACTATCATATTCTTCTTGAAGAAGTCCATCCAGCGAAGCTCGTTTTTGTCTATCTTGAGCATCGTAGATGCCTTATCCTCAAAATCCCTATAATCCATCTCACCCATCTCAAGTTTTGCTATCAAAGGCTCTATGTTTGCCTCTATTTGCGCCTTTCCAATCCTAGAGACGACATTTAGGTAATCATAGTATTCCGCATTTGTATACTTGATAATCACCCCTCCAATATCAAATATGAAGCATTTTATCATTCGATCGCCGAAATCTATTTTGCATGTGCAGCAGATTAATATCTCCTTTAGTAAATGCAAGTTAATTAAATATCTTGTTATTCAATAAAACAGTAAAATGCAAGGGGTTGTAGCGTAATCCGGCAGCGCGGCAGGCTCCAGATGTTTAACATATCCAAAATGAGCCAAGTGGCGATGACTAGGATTTGGAGCAATGATTAATGAAAATAGGCGTTACCTGTCGGTCCGGGTTCAAATCCCGGCAACCCCAGACTTAAGATGGTAAAATGTACGGCCTGTTGACAACCCCTATAACAAATCCATTAGCAGGCACAAGCGGAACATCGCAAAGAGTGGCTATTATAAATCTCTAATACTAATGCCTACTGATAAACATGCAAAAAAATTCCATACTGATTGGCGCAGCCATAATAATCGTAGTGATAATTGCAGCTTTCATACTGCTAACTGCTCATGGCAACGGTTCAACATCGTCCCAGCAAACTTCTATCACCCAGTCTGCAAATAACACTCCATCCGGCGCCATAGGCAAGGGACCGCTCGATCAAAACCCATCGACGTCTATAGCTACCGCCCCTTCAACAGTTCCATCGACATCCACAAATCCGCAAAACAATAGCTATACCGTGAATGTAAGATACAATGCAGCTGTAAACGGCAATTATTTGACTAATGCTACTGGATGGACGCTTTACGTGTTCACTAGCGATACTCCAAATAGCGGCCTGAGCACATGCTATGGCACCTGTTCCATTTACTGGCAGCCATTTTACGCTTCGACCCTAAATGTCCCAAGCGCTGTCAATGCATCCGCATTCGGCACAATAACAAGGACAGGCGGAGCAAAACAGTCAACATACGAAGGCCGCCCGCTTTACTTCTACCTAGGGGACAAGGCTCCAGGGCAGGTCAATGGGCAGGGAGTTGCAGGTACATGGTATGTGGTTAACGTTCCGAAATTGGACCTGACACCGTGATGCTCTTTCGCTAATT
>JAKAON010000058.1 GCA_021812185.1 Microcaldota archaeon | reverse complement strand
AACGTAATAACAATCCTTTTTATCATTGGAACATTCATATTCGTATATCTGTCCAATGGCTATTCTCTTCTCTACAAAGAAACAATAGTGGTATTTGACCTATTCATTGCGATATTCTTCTATGGCGGCGCCCAGGCTGAAATGCAGTCCGCATATGTGCGCAACTATACTTCGGATCTTCCGCTGAGCGCAGTCTCGTCAAAAAATTACATAATGCTTAAGCCTGGCGTAAAGATGGGCAGCCTTTACAATGAGATGCTAGCGCACCATACGCATCTGGTGGTATTCAAGCAAGGAAGCGAATTCAGGCTGGTTTCGCGCCTGCCAACTGTAATATCAAACAAGAGCGTAGGCAACATGATAAAGAAGGATATCGCATATTTCAGTTCGTCCTTGCCTGTAATTCCGTACAACGCCAAACCATTTCAAGCGCTCACCAAGATGCAGATATACGAGGCCGGAATAATAGGCATAGTAAAAAATGGGAAGCTTACAGGGATAATACAAAGGCAGCACCTTGAATCTGTGCTTTCGCTGCATATCTCAAAATTCAGTAAATTGCACAAAGGTTCAAACGCAAAACAATGAAGGCGCATAACCATGCGATATGCGCCAACTATAACCATATGACAAGCACTAAAAATCTTAATATGCTAATCATTAGTGGCGCCGGTGTTGTTTGTGCTCTATATTGACAAAGTAACAATTCATAATTTTAAATCCTTCAAGCATGCAAACATTATGTTTAGCAAGGGCTTCAATTGCATTGTAGGCCCAAATGGATCGGGCAAGTCCAACATATGCGACGCACTGCTTTTTTCGCTTGGGGAGTCATCATTCAGAAGAATGAGGGTCACAAATTCAAGCAAACTAATAAGCAATCTAGTAAAGCCGGATAAGGAAACAAAGCTAAAACGGGCGTACGTCACAATAGATTTTTCCGGAGACCAAAAAATCCAGATATCCAGAGTCGTAAGGTCGGATGGCAAAATTGGATATAGGATAGGCGGCAAAAAGGCAAAGAGGCAGGATGTGTTGGATTTGCTGCATGCAAACAACTGCTGGGCCAATGAAACAAATACTATAACCCAGGGCGAGATAATCAGGATACTGAACCTTAATTCAAAGGAACGCAGGGGACTGATAGACATAGCTTCCGGCATAAAAGAATTTGATGACAAAAAAAATAATTCGTTAAAAGAGCTTGAGAAAGTAGAAGAAAAGATAGGGAATGCAAAAATAATGCTTAGCGAACGCACCGGATTCATAGAGGAGCTTAAAAAAGACAAAGAAGATGCAGAGCGGTACATAGCTACATCCGATTCCATAAAAAGCATAAGCTACACGATATTGAAAAAGAGGGAAAGCCAAGTATATTCTGCATTGGAAGATGCGATGGGCAGCATTGCACGATTTGAAGAAAAGAAGAAAACTTTGTCGTCATCTATATCTGAAATCGATAAGAAGATGGAGGATATTGCGAAGCTGCGCTCAGAACTTTCGAAGAAACTCAGCGAGAAGTCAATTGAGGTAAATTCCGTTAACAGGAATCTTGACGAGATAAGCAAGGGGGTGGCTATAGCAGAATCTGAAGTGCGGGGGACCAAAGAATCGATTGCAAGCTTAAAAACACGCATAAACGAATTGACAGCAGAAGACAATGGTTTGGGTATCAGGATAGCAGATAACAAAAAAATTATAGTTTCATTAAGGGCAGAAATAGAATCTAGATCAAAAAGCATTGAAAAAATTGAAGTTCATCAAAATCAAGAGGCCGACGATTTTGCATCGGGGGAATATGAGTCTATGCAAAAGTCGCTTGATGCCCTCTCAAAAGAATTCGATTCGGTCAACGGCGCTCGCCTGTCTGCCGTGGCCGAAATCTCAAGAGCATCAGATTCAATAGAAATGCTATCTTTAAAAGCATCTGATTTGGAAAAATCGATCAAAGAATGGAACGCATCTGTTTCAAGCAGACTAAAGGATGCCGATGCAGTGAAAAGCAAAATAGCCAAGGGTCGCATCAGGATAAAAGAACTTCACGAAAAGCAATCCGCCATAACCAAGTCTATTTCGGCACTGGATGAAAAGTCAATAGATATCAGGGAGGCGATAGCCGCAAGCGGAGGCGGCACGGACCGCATGAATGACGAGATAAAGCGCGAAATAAAGCAGGGTTTTCACGGCAGAGCGTATGAGCTATGCACTTATGAAGACAAGTATTCAAATGCCATCATTGCCGCCGCGGGGAGCAGATTCAATTACTTCGTAGTGGAATCGATAAGCGTTGCAACATCGGCGATAAAACTTATCCGCGATAAAAAGCTTGGGAGGGCATCGTTCATACCTATGGCGGACATATACGGCAAGAAGCCTGCGGTGCAAGAAGGCGTCACTCCAATAATAGACCTGGTGAAATTCGATAAGAAATACGAAAAAGTTTTCTCGTTCGTATTCGCCAATACCTATCTAGTAAATACGATAGCAGACGGAAAGAAGCATGGACTCGGAAATCTAAGGTATGTGACTAAGGAAGGCGATATACTTGAGCCGTCAGGAGTCGTCAGTGGAGGGTTTTCACGGCAGGTTGCATATCCCGGCAAGCTGAGATTAGAACTAGAAAAGGTTGCAGGCCAAAAACAGGAGCTTTTAAAGGAAATAGCAATGGTTGAATCTGAACTGGAATCTGAGAAAAAGGCAGTTGGCTCTCTCGAGGTAGACCTGGCGGGCAGCGAAATAGAAATAAAACGCATGAATTCTTCCATATCATTGTCATCAGGAGAATTGCTGACGATCAAATCCGAAATAGATGCAAAAAGCAAGTCAGTTAAAGGCACAGAACGTGAAATCGAGGCATACGCGTCTAAATGCAGCAACCTGGCAAAAGAGATTTCAGCCATAAAAGAAAAGCAGGCACTTAGCTACAAAGCAATGTCTACCGCACTCCATGCTGGGAAGTCATCGAAAGCGAGCAAGGAAGAAATTGAGACTGCAAAGAAGCAACGTGCAGAGCTGGAATCATTAAAAATGCAATATGCATCGGTCTCAAAAGAGAATGACATGCTGGATTTGAGGATTGCAGCCATAAAAGACGAAATGCGCAAAGCGTCAGACACTATAAATAAACTCAATGCTGCGGTGAAGGAAAAGGAAGCGTACATCGCCAAAGGGGTGTCTTCAAAAGCCGAGCTTGAAGAAATGATAAGATCACATGACAAAGGGTCAGAATCGATATACAATGAGCTTTTAAAACTCGAAAAATCACTGTCTGAAATGGGATTCCAGAAAGGCAGGCTGACTGGAGAATCCGACAAGCTGGCAAAGGAATTATCAGAAGCAGAAACTAAGAAAGCCCAGGCGCAAACGAGGCTCAACGACATAAAAGCCGAACTTTCCGGAAGGGCAGAGGTTGAAGAAGCCAAGGGGAGCATAAACGAACTGGAAAGCAGGCTTGCAGTCCTAAAAAACGATCTGGAAAAAATGGGCGTTGTAAACCTAAAAGCTCCTGAGATGTATGAAATAAAAAGCAAGGATCTCGAAGGCGCCATAGAAAAGCTCGATACTCTAGAAAACGAAAAAACCTCGATATTGGGCATGATAAAAGAAATAGAATCAAAAAAACTAGACGTATTTATGGATACATTCAAGGCTGTTGAGAGGAACATGCAAAAGCTTTACAATTACACTTATGATGACGAAGTGGTAATGTCATTAGACAATCCAAAAGACCCATTCAATTCAGGGCTTTCGATATCCGTAAGGAAGAAGGACAAAGGAGGAAGGATAAAATCCGTAGACGAATTGTCAGGGGGCCAAAAATCATTCATTCTGATAGTGATGCTCTTCGCCATACAGATGCGCAATAGGATGTCGTTCTACATATTCGATGAGATTGATTCTGCACTTGACAAAGAAAATTCGAAAAAGTTGTCGAAACTAATAAAAGAAATAAGCTCTAATTCACAATTTATAGTCGTAAGCCACAATGACACCCTGATATCGGCTGCAGACACTGCAATAGGGTTCTCTATGCAGAATGATGAATCAAAGGCGGTGGGCATACAATTGGTTGGAGTGGGCAAATAGGTGTAAGATTGAAAAAGGAAAAACGCAAAAAAAGTGCAGCGCCTAGAAAGCCTGCTGCAAAGCAAGCCATGCCAAATAAGGGGAAGTTGACGGTATGGCCGCTGTACATAATCCTAGCGTTGCTCTTCGTATTGTATCTTTTTTATCAAAAAGTTGCATTTTTGTCGTTGGTTTTCGGCATAGCTGTATTTTTTTTACTGGTTGTAATAATAGCCCTTGAATTCGTATCTGGCGCAAAGGACGAA
>JAKAON010000013.1 GCA_021812185.1 Microcaldota archaeon | reverse complement strand
TATGCGATGTACCAATTTGGATCCGTGCTTGAAGCTGCAATCGCATCCGGTATCTTCACCCATATAATCACGTTTGCAGCGGTGTTGAGATTTGCTGTTTGCCCCTCATTGAGTATGTTTCCTTCTATCCATGCAGGCGCTGTTGCGCCGCTGATTGAATTGTAGATGTAGATATTCATCATGTTCGAAGCAAGATAAGAAGTGTAGGCGAGGCTGTTGTATGGAATCATTATTTGCGTGTTGGATGCTAATGCCGTAGATTGGGTGTTTTGAATTGGAATTGACTGACAATACTGAGTTGATATTGCAAGTGCAGATGGGAGAGTTCCACAGATTGTTGCAGGGTTGTATATCTCAGTAGTATAGGATATGCTATTCGAAATGTAGTTTCCATTTCCAAGGGTGTTGAAGGTGTATACATATGTCCCTACGTTGTTTGTTGATAGCGAATTTGATACCATATCGTTTGAACTTGACGTCGATCCCACCAAAGCACTGTTTAGGTACAAGTTACCTATTAGCTGATTTGAAACAGATGGTAATTGTGCAGTAGTTGTGCACGGATTTGGAGTTCCAAATACAGCTATGTAAGATGCACACTGATTTGTCCACGACAATATGGCAGAGGCTTGATTGACTGTCAATATTCCTGCATTATTGTTGTTTGTAGTTAGATCGTTTGCATAGTAGGTATACGTTCCTGCTGCAGGCGTCTGAGGTAGGTTGTATGTGCACGTGCCTGTCCCTGTGCATAGATTTGTTCCAAGCGGAGCTTGGACTGCGCAGGTATCGGAGCTTTCGGCACATGTGGCAGTCACACTTGTTGTAGCACCGTAAGTTATTGGATTTGAACCAAAAGTTACTGCGACTAATGCTTGTCCATTGCCGAACGTAACAGTTGGATTTACTCTATTTGGAGGGTTGGTCCTAAGTCTCATCCAATTCACTTTTAATGTCTGAGATGCCGCGTTGTTTCCACCTACTCCAATTCCAGTTGAGCTTGCAGATATTGATGATGTTAATGTGAAAGCGCTTGCATAGTTCATAGTTATTGTGGCACTTGAACCTGATGCCCAGTAAGTAGTTACAATTGCAGATGATGGAGGTATACTGGTGTCAATCTCGGATTGGCTTGATCCGACTTCGCTTATTGCGTGCCAGTTATCGGTTGTTACTCCCCATATGCCTGCCCCAACAGAAGCTACACCTGCACCTGCAAACCCGTCTGATTGAGTAAACCCTGCACCCGTTGTATCGCCATTTATTGTGCTGCCTGAAATCGTTCCGTAAAAGTCAAGCACAGTATTTGAACTAAGGCCATATGTTAACGAATTTGTGTATAGCGCCCCAAGGCCTGACGATCCTCCTGCAGTGGCTCCGTTATTTTGGCTGACTCCCGAGCCTTGCAATTTCCATCCGCTCGGAGTAGATGTTCCTACGAAATTTTGGTAGAATGTGGGAAATACGTGCGCCCCATTGTCAACCCCAGCATATGTGCTGGCAGGGCAGCCGCTTGCGCAGAATAATTGGGGCGCTGCACCAGTATTTGATGTTGAGTAGAAATTAGTTGATGTAGGTGCTATCCCTAGATATAAGGTATTGCTGCCTGATGCTGGAAGGAAGTTTTGCGCGTTGTTTATCAGCAGCCAGTATAGTACGGTATTTGAAGATAGTCCTGAACCCACATTCTCATTTGCCACATTTCCTTCGAGCCATGAAGGGATTACTGTTCCATTGGCATAGTAGAACTCGACATTGGCAAGGTTGCCTGAAAGATACGAATTCCATTGGGAATTTGATGCGGCAAAGCTTATTGGTATTTGGGTGTTCGAAGCAAATGCGCTTGTCTGCGAGTTTTGGACAGTTATGGGGATGCAGTAAAGCAGCCCAGATGGGATGCTACCGCATCCTGAAGCCGAAGCAGCATTGGTCAAAGTTATGACAAGGATAGCAAATGCGAGCGCAGCAATCCTTATTTTTCCTATCGTCATTATATAATCACGAAATAAATTTTCATTTAAGCATATATGCCTTATTGCACACGTATATTGTTACTATTTAGACATGCTGCGAATCATATGTGCAGGAACTCCCTTATTCTTCTGATTATTCCGATATGGTAGGTGTAATTGAGCGGCTTTGCCTGGGATCTTCCAGAGTATTTGTTTGCCATATCAAATAGGGCATAGCTGAAAGGATCATGCTTATGCTTTATAGTTACAGGTATTTGTTCCGACAAAGACGACCTTACATTCTCCGAATCAGGAAGCACAGCGTATATGCGCTCGGTCCACGTTTCTTCTATCTCGTTAAGATGTATTTCATAACTCTTGTTCCTTACCTTGTTCATTACAAGTGAGGATTTTATCTTATGCGACCTGAATTCCTTCTCTGTCCTCATTGCTGCAGATACCGAGGGCATATCTGGAGTTGATACTATTATTCCTTCGTCCCAATGGTCGAACTCGTATGGCTGATGGAATCCGGGAGATGTGTCTATTATTATGAAGTCGAAGTTGAGTTTTGCAAGCTTACTCTTAAATTCATCGAACTGCGACTTTGTTGCTATGAACTCTGATTCTGATAGCGCTTCTGGCAAAATCGACAAGCCAGTTGGATTGTGTATTGCGATTGCCTTTAGGATATCTGCCTTCTTTTTTATGACGTCTTGGAACCCTATGTTCGCATCTTCAAGCCCCAGATGAAAGCACAGGTTTGGGTTTGCCACATCCATTCCGATTAAGAGCACCTTGTAGTTTAAGAGCTTTAATGATATTGCAAGGTTGACAGCAACGGTAGTCTTGCCGACCCCTCCCTTGTGGCTTGCTATTCCGAGTATGTAAGGTTTTGGCAATTATTCACCGTCGGGTTTCCTATTAATATTAGCCTTGATGCTTTTTAAAGTATCCGCTCGATCTTGACTATAGCGTGGTTTTGATAATGTACGCATGGCAATGAATGATATTATTACGAGCAGAAGGATTATAAACGCAAACCCACCCGCATAGTCGATTGCCAATTGGGATATTGGAGTTTGGGTGCCTTGTGAGGCCGTGTAATAGGACACCGCTTTAGGGAGCGTGAGCACTGGGAAAGATGCACTCATATTTGCACCTATTGCGTATGCATATAGATCCAAGATGCCAGTACCTGCAGAATTAGGGAGTATTTCGAAGGTTGTTGTTATTAACTCGTTTGGAGTCGCATTTACATATTGCGTAGAGTTGAGAACAGAAATGGACTGTGACCCAAATAGGGATATGTATATGGGCTGGGACACTATGCCGGTGTATAGCATCTCAATTTGAACAGTTCCTGTAGTGTTTGTGTAAAATATCGGAAGTTTTTGTCCAATCAGCCTCAGTACGTCTTTTGTGGAAGGCAGAGAAGTCGCAACGACCACATTTTGTATCGAATTGAGCAGTCCCTGATTCCTTGGGTTGTTTATTGTGTAATAGCCGTATGTTTCTGCACCTGCAGGCAACTTTGAAGGGTACCATGTTATCACATACGCATTCTTGATGAATTGCGTGCTTGATGCCATGCCATACGAGTGTATTTGGGAGACATTGTCCACCAGTGCGGCAGGTATTATCGTCTGTATGTTGATGCTTGAAGAATTCTGGCCTTGCAACGGACGTATCCCAAGGACGTCGCTTGCTATGCTCGTATCGTTTATCATGTTCATCTGGTTTATTGCAAGGGGATTATCCGAATAGTTTTGATAGGTTGATAGTCCCACGTACTCTGTTTGCGTGGTTGATCCGCCTATTGTTGTCGCCTTGATTTGCACAGGTATTATGTGCTGGCCGTTTGGAAGGCTTGAACTTGCATTTACGGCTATCTCTATGTTTATGCTCTGCGCAGGTGAAAGGGTAATATTATTAGCAGAAAGCGAAAAGACGTTTGCGAACTGATTTGGCACGCTTATAGATATGGTCTCTTGGGAGCTTGCAGTGTTCTTGAGCGAGATGGAGGATATTGTCGAGCTCCCGCTAAGCATGTTTATGTACAGCGGCACTGAAGACACTAAGAGAGATGGTATTGGAACTATTTGAGGAGCCACTGGGGGTGGCGAAGACGATGAAGATGAGGGTATAGATCCTGGAGTAGATCCTGAAGATTGAGGCGCGTTTACCGAATAGTGGAAAGTTGCAAATCTGAAAGTGTTTAATGCATTTTCCGAGATGTAGGATGCAGTAACATTTACAAAGTATGTGCCTATTGCAGTAGCTGCGCCCAGATTTACGCTTATGTTATCGTATTGTCCAGGTGAGAGGCCCGATATCGAATAGTTGGACTTTAAATTAGCTGGACCGTTTATCGATATATTGAGGGATATTTTTCCAGATGCATACTGTCCCTTGTTTTGCAGCGAGATTGTGAATGGGACCTGCGAGTTCTGGAGTATGCTTTGTTCGTATGAGACTTTGTTTATGACTACATTTGCAGGATAGAGCATCTGGAACTGTGAGAGCGAAGAGTTGTATGTGCTTGCTGTGCTGAAGTTTATCTTCGCGTAATAGGTTTTGTTGCTCAGTTTTAGAGTGTTGAACGAGAGATAGAACGTTGCTGGCACATTTGATATGCCGTTTACGACAAGCTGCCTTTGATACACTATGTTGCCGTTTGATGGATTTACTATTGAAAAGTTGCCAAACATTCCAGATATCGAACATATTGATATTGACTTGATTGAATAGTTTAAGGAGGCATTGCCATATATGGGATAGGATGCAAGGACGTTCTCAGTTATCGCAAAAGGGCATCCTACATTTACGCCCGCCTGTATATTTGATGATTGGGAAGCGTATGGAAGGAGAATGAGCATTGCAGATATCAGAGCAGTAAGCAATGCCAAATAATTAAGTCGCATAAATAGGATATTGAGGTATAAAGTTTAAATATAGATATGATTTTTAGTTGATATGCGTCGCTTGATGTGATTATACTGCAACCTCAGTTTTGAAATTGCTAAACTCTGGCCCTGATTAGCCTGCTCTAGCTCTTGGAGAGTTGGCAAAAAAAGTAAATTTCAGGCCTTTGATAGTTTCTTGCTCTCTACAAGGTCGCTCTCCTTTAGCAATCCGGATCTCCTTGAGCCTATCACGTTTACGAATGCCGATCCTACCAGCGATATCACCATGTTCACTGCAAGGGATATCAGGCCGATGTATAGGAGCCCTATCCCTGTGCTGACATCGGATGTGGCAAGCGGACCGAAGTGATTTGCAAGTAGTACCAACCATATTCCAGATATCAATCCTGCAGCCCATCCAAGAGTGAGCGGTTTCCAATCTAAATCCTTCATGTAAAGACCGAGGAATATTGCAGGCAGAAGCTGAAGTATTATTATGCCACCTAGGAGTTGCAACTGTATCGCATATGTAAGAGGGGCTATGAATACGAAACCAAGGGCTACGAACTTTATGGCTGCAGAAAGCCACTTAGCAATCGTTGTTTCGTCCTTTGGAGTGATATTTGGCTTGAATTCTTTTATCACATTTCTAGATAGCAAGTTTGCTGCGGCTATCGCCATTAGAGCAGCCGGCACCATTCCACCTATGAATATTCCAAGGAGACATATTCCGGCGAGCCACCCAGGAAGCACGCTAACGACAAGGGATGGAACTACAAGAAGCCCGTTGCCTGCTGCCTTGACTATTGCAAGTGCGCTTGGCACAGCGTATATTATTATTCCGAATAAGGCAAGAAGCGCAAGGCCTATGGAATATATAGGTAGCAATGACAGACTCCTCCTTAGGTTCTTCTTTGAATTAGCAGCAAGGCTGCCATTGATTATATGAGGATATAGATATAGCGCAAACGCGCTTCCCAAAAACAGGGTCAGGAATGCAGGTACGCTTGCTGGAGGAAGACTCGAATAAGGTGATGCAGCCGCTGCACCTTTTATGCTTGCTATCGATGCAAAGGCATGTGAAAACCCACCATATGATGTTAGTACTGCAACTATTACAACTATCACAGTAAGGAATATCAGCACGTCCTTGAATATTGACCCCAACGTCACTCCCCTCAGGCCGCTTGTGAATGTGAATGCAGCGAGTATTATAAATGATATTATAAGTGCTATCTCAGACACCGTGCTTGCGCTAGCAAGCCCGTAAAGCATTATCGAAAGCACCGCCTGCATCCCTGCTATTTGCAATGCTATGTATGGAAGCGTTGCTATGACGGCAGTTATTGCTATGAGCATTGCGAGTAATCTGCTGTTGAACCTCTCCTTTACGAAGTCAGATGCAGTCACGTATCCCTTGTTCCTTGACACCTGCCAGAGCCTTGGCATTGTCAACATGGCTATTCCAAAGACTATGGCAACGTATGGAACTGCGTAGAATGCTATCGACCCCCCAGCATATGCAAGTGATGGTACTGCGACAAAGGTATATGCCGTAAACACATCAGCACCTATCAAAAACCAGCTTATGTATGGTCCGAGATTCCTTCCTGCAAGACCCCACTCTGAGAGTTTGTTTAGGTCCCCTTTTCTCCATCTTGAACCGTAGAACCCGAGGAACACGAAGACTATGAACAATACCAAAAATGCGATTATACCGGCAATATCAAGAAGCATTTATACACCATTAATCTATCAAAAATGCTGCTATCAAAAAAAGCAGCGCAGTCACAGGCAGCATAACCATCTGAAACCAGTAATAAAATGGAAGACCCCACATCACAGGGTTTGGTACGTTGTAAAATGGTACATCGAGATACACGCCGAAAGGTATGAGTATGAGAATTGCAGCAATTACGTGCCTTATTTTTTTGTCCACGGGGAGCCACCAAATAAAGATGTCCTTAGATTTAATTTTCACATAAGTAATAAAAACATTGTGTACTGCATGCTTGCACGCGCATTGCAAATATGTAACCTTGAATCCGAACTATCCGAGATTTACTTGCCGTTTTTCTCGACAAATTCTTTTACTGCATCTATGTTTTCAAGTATCAGTTTTGCCTTAGTGAGCCCGAACGTGAAAGGAAGCTTATCATTCTCGTCCTTTAGAAGGCTTATGGTTGCATGTCCCTTGTACTCTCCGATTTTTGTTGGCATTATATCAATCCTGTAGATATCATTCAGAAATAGTATTTACTCTTTTCGTTCTCAAATGCAATAAGCATATGTAAGTATTTTTGACACCGTATATGAAGAGGTCATATGTAAAAAGAAAAATGTATGATGCTAAAAGAGATTCAAAAAGGCTTTTAGGCCGATATCAGAAATTGGAAGATAATAGAAATCGTTTTTGTTTTTTAATTCTCCGATTTCTGTCGTTGAAGTGGAGATACATAGTAACTGGATTTATGTGCATGTTTGATTTTGTTCATACATATGAGACAATTCTATAAAAACCACAACAGATATTCATCTGTAGAAGTCTGTTGCCCCAGAGTCAAATGACCACGGACCGCTGCCACAGCCGTTGGCATTCAGTTTTTCTATCCTCAAGTGGGTAGAGGTTACAAGTTGCAATATGATTATGGGCTTTTCTGGAGTTGTGCCGGATGAGAATATCTGCTGAGTAGTTTGATAGCAATATATATTTCCATCAGAGGTAATGTTACTGAAATCCCTGTTTACTAATCCAGAATTAGTAGGAGTGAAATAATATGCCCCTGGAGTTAGTCCACTTGGTGACATAGAAGTCCCTACAGAAAATACACCTATGCTCGTATTCACATTATCGTGAACAAGTGCTAAGTTTGGATCTTCTCTGAATGAGAATCCCATAGGAGCACCGTTTACAAACCAATTCCCCTGTGCAGTGCCAGACAAGTCCTGATCCGATGACCCGCAAAGCGGAGGCGTTGTGCGCTTGACTACATTAAGAAAATTGGCATCGTTTACAGGGTCTCCGCCAAGCAGCGCATATAATGCACTGCGCATATTCGCGCCGTAATAATCCAGAGGACAAACAACATAGCGGGAGTAGTCTTGACCCGTATCGATGAACCTTGAATTATTTGCAAATGATAGCGGAGTTATCCTGAAGTCTTCAAGCACCCAATCAAGAGCTTGTGATCCTCCCGGGACGCCACCGGCTGTGCCCAATTTCTCTCCTGCACTTATGTTGATGTAGACATACTTACCGCAATCTTGGTAGACTTCCGAACCAGCAGTAACATTCGTGCAATATGCAAATGGCTGTGTGAAGTTGCTACTTAGCTTGTTTGATATCGAAGAGAGGTGATAAAAGAATCCAGATACATTCTGGCATGGCGCAAAGCTTAACTCATAATCGTAACTTAGCACAGCATTGCGGCTAGCATCTGTATAGTATATAAACCGTTCAATTTTGTATATGGTAGCGTTCCCTGGCGAAATAACAGTAGTTGGTATGGCAGTCCTATTGGCGAAGAGATTGAGATAGAGATAGATGTGGTTTATTGGGAAGACATGACCGGAAGGATTGACGTGCCCTAAAGGCACAATATTTGTGATGTTTGATAACGAAATAGGCGACACCGAAAAGAAAGTATTGCTAGAACTGCATTCAGGCAGCCCTGACGGCATCCTCATTAGGCTTTCCGGACTGCTACTTGAATTTGTGTAATTGTAAGATATTGATGTAGTGCTGCTACTTGAATAATGGCTATAGTTGATAGTTGTAGTATAAGATGTGAGATAGGAAGATGTCTCCTGTGATGTGGATTGGGTGCTAGATTGAGCACCAGATAGGATTAAAGATACTGCAAAATAGCCTATTATGGCTATAACGAAAATTGCAACTATAACTATTACAACCTTACTTGACATAATACCAAATAGGTGTACTTGCTTTTATAGGTATCTGAAAAATGTCAGAGAATTGAACCCATCTTGTCACCGAATAACCTAAGTGGAGGCACAGGACATTACATGATAGGTTCGGGTTGTAGAAAGAATGTTGTTTACTATGATTTAATATTGTTCAATATCGTTTGATATTGTGAAATATACTTCTCTTAGATATTTTATTCATTTCCCGAAAATCTTATCGTGATGGTCGTAATCAATTAATATCACAACTTTTCTCTCTTTATCTATCGAATATAACAGAACAAAATGCTTATCTATATGTACTTCTCTATATTCTTTCATATCGCTTCTTAATGGCTTGAACCTGTAAGGATCCTCTAATACTTGCTCAAGTTTCTTATATATTATCTCCAATTGTTTTGGATTTCTCTTCGATAGTTTAGAGAATATCCTATTTATGGTCTCCTTTCTTTCCAATAAATAGGAAGACATTCATGCACCAATTACCTAACGCCGTATGCCTTCTTAAAGTCCTTTAATGTACCAATTCGTACTGTTTTTTCTTTTTCTATGCTTTTTAATTTCTTAAGATAAGATGGCTTTATTTCACGTTCAGATAGAAGTTCTTCGTATTCATCTGCCATGACTTCTATGGCCTGAGATTTGTCCTTCAGGCTAAATCTTGCCTTAATTATATTCAACAGTCTGTTTGTATTGTCATTTATATCAATTATCGCTTTAACCATATTAACACCATATTAACACCATATTAATATGACATTAATAGATATAAAAATATTTGTTTTTAGGCATTTATATTTTATATCCTCTTGTCAAGCAAAGCAAAGTTAATCGGTCTTCTCTCTGTCGTTCAAAACGGAGACACGCCATAAAGGTCCAATCAAATTGAAAAACAAGGGAATCAAACTTCGAGTTCAGTTCTGTTTCGAGGAATCGAACTCAGGTCAGATTTATGGAACTTCTTAGACGACAAACATGTTAAAAATAGGGTTCTATGGAGGCACAGGGAATCGAACCCAGCTCTTCACCGTGTAAAGGTGACGTCCTACCAATAGACTATGCCTCCGTATGATAATTCATAAATTTTTGCGAATTACGCTTTATGTCTCTCGCAGAACTTATTTATTCTTTTTATCGTGCTTGTCAGGACCTCCTTTTCGGCAAGTGCCACCAACCTTATGTGACCGCTTGCGCCAAACCCGGATCCTCGCGTGACTTGAATGTGTTCCTCCCTTAGCAATCCGTCAACAAAATCCCTATCGCTCCTTATCTTGAGCTTCTCCATCCTTACCTTTGGGAATATGTAAAATGCGCCGTTAGGCCTTACTGTTGAGAGATACTCGCTCTTATTGATTTCATCTGTGCACGCATTTACTCTCTTCTCTATCTCCCCAACCATATGCTTGATTGCCTTACCGTGCTCCTTTTGATTCGCAAGGCCTGCAGCGAAAGCGTATTGGGCTGGAGCATTGGGGCAGAGCCTTGCATTTGCAAAGTCTTCCATTTTTGCCCGCACCTCACTTGATGTTTTGTCATTACCTGGAATGAGAATGTAGCCCACTCTAAACCCTGTGGCATCATATCCCTTTGACGCTCCGTTTAGTATCGCATGCGGCACGCCTTTTGCGATCTGGCTTATGCTCGTGAACTTTGCCTTATTGTACACTATTTCATCGTATATCTCATCGCTTATCAGGAATATTTCATGCTCGTTTGCGATGTCGACTATTTCCTCAAGAACATTCCTTGAAAGGACTGTGCCAGTAGGGTTGTTTGGATTTGTAAGCATAATGTATTTTGGCTTTTTTGCGCCCTTGAGCTCGCTTTTTATGTTCTTTCTCAATTTGTCGGTATCTATCTGCCACCCGCTTTCCTCATCATATTCTTCAATTAGCGCAGTTCCGCCATATAATCCAAGTTCCGGAATGTAGATGGTATAATACGGTTTGAACAATATCGCCCTATCCCCTTCATCTATTAGTGCGGCATTCATGAAGCCTATTGTTTCTGATACGCCTTGAGTTATTATCGCCGAGTCTTCGTCACAGTCCACACCATATAGCCTCTTGAAGCGCTTTGCCACCTCACTTCGCAATTCAGGTACGCCCCTATTCATCGAGTAGCCGGTCTTCCCTGCCTTTAGGGCATCTATATACGCGTCCACCATATACTTTGGAGTTGGGAAATAGTGCGGTGGGTCGCCCCTGTTGAGCTTTAGTATGTTCTTGCCTTCGCTTGAAAGCTTCTGTGCAAGCCTATCATCCTCCTCAAGGACATTGTACACGAACTTGCTGCGCTTTGACAGTATGCTTTGTTTTGATGGCATGATATCATTTTGTACTAGGCAATATATTGGAATTTTGGTTGAAAACCTATAAACCCATTGCACAAAAATTGCACTTTGAATTTTCAGTGCAGCGAAAATAACCAATGCCTTGATTTGCATTGCGCAGATCATATGCGCCTTGCATTCTTTTTCCTATGGGCATTTGCAGGTTTTTGAAACATCAATATCACTGCTAAAAATCCCATCGCCTTCGCAAAGCAGTTTAGCAGGAAGGGGATGGGTGCGGAAGGGTATGCAAACCCCCCGATCGCCCATACGGAGAGCGTCAGGAACATAGCACCCAGAGCGTATGCACTGCGCCTTGTAAGCGATGCTTTAGGGAGCGTGAATAGAACAGATAAGGTAGTGATTGCAGCAAACATCACTATTCCAAAGAGTATCTCGCCCTGCAGGCCGCCAAGGCCTCCGGAGAGAGGCAAGGTGATTATCATGAACGGAATCTCAAAAACCATTATTCCTGCAAGAGCGCCAACGATCCCGCTAAATACGGCCATGGCATAGCCATCGCGCAGCGATAGGTATGCTATTGCTGCAAAGCTGTATAAGGCGATGAGAGAGGTTATCGGGAATATCGGACCCATGTCGCCTGCAAGCAAGCCTGAAAACGTGAATGACTGCCGGAAGTAGTTGATGACAAGCAGCATGGACAGCACCCATAGCAGCATTAGAAGAATCGCAAGCGCGCCTTTAGGCTTTGGCGCGACGCTTTGATCCATTCGCATCGCAAGCAGTATTATTGCAATGCCTATTGCAAAGAGGATGACGAATGATACAAGAGACCCTACAGGATTAAAGGCGCTCCAGCACGATGTGCATGTTTGCACTTGTTGTGAAGTATTAATGATGAGCTGCGGAATTATCAGTATCGCAATCATCAAATTGGCAAAGACCAGCGCAGTTATTACAGTGTACAAGTAGTTCTTTTGAATCACGAAATAGAAGATCGACATCAGCACCCTTAGTATAGGAGTTGCAATGAGCACTATGAATCCGAGGAAGATGAAACTTGTGCCTTCAAGTGAAAACGTCCCGGCTATGGTGCCGGGTACACTTATGCTAGATGAATTGTACTGAGTATGCAGCGACGCCTGGAAGAAGCTAAATCCGCCAGCTTGGCCTTGAGATATTGCGAGGATTATGCCTATAAGCACCAAGAGGACGCTGAGTGAAACCCCAGACCTTAAGACTAGCGATATCGATTCCTCCATTCCCATCATGCAACACCTATTCCCTTGAGTATCATCTCAACACCAAGCAGCGCCAGAGCACAGAGGAAGACGAGCCTTATGCTGCTGCCTTGCGTTCTTTGCAATATGATAGACCCCAGGTACGAACCTGCAAGTATGCCTATCACTATAGGGCCCAAAACAAATGGATCAATATACCCAAGAGCCCAGTAAATCGCGCTCCCTGCCGCTGCAGTTACGCCAATCATGAAGTTGCTTGTTGATGTTGTGACTTTTATGGGCAGCTTCATGCCCCAGTCCATCCCTACTACCTTGAGAGCTCCAGATCCTACTCCGAGCAGGCCAGATATCACACCCGCAAATGCCATTACTGCCTCGCCAAGCCACCAGCGATATCCTGAATACTTCACAGTGCGTTTGCTTGCCTTATCGAAGTAGCTGCCTTGAAGCTGGAAGAAATCGGTGGTCCAATCCCTGTTCATCGTCCTTCTTTTTACTTTCCTATATTCCTTGTAAGTTGGGTATATTATCAGCAGCAATACGATCCCGAAGAGCACGAATATGTCCTGCTGCAAGTGGTGTGCGTATATTGTGGCTGCAATCAATGCGCCTGCAATCGCACCAAGAGTAGTAGCTATCTCAAGGGACATGCCGATCTTGATGTTCGCAAGCTTGTCCTTGACATACGCGCTCGCAGCTCCGCTTGATGTTGCTATAGTTGAAATCAAGCTAGCCCCAGCTGCATACTCTATTGGCACGCCGAGCATCAATGTAAGTATTGGTATCGATACTATGCCCCCGCCAAGGCCTGTGAGCGCTCCGACAATCCCCGATGCTATGCCTATTGCAAACATTATTAGCAGATATACAAGTACCAGGCCACCTACCCTTAGATAAATTTATTTTGTAGGCGGATAAATATAAACATGACTATGGCATTGATTTTTGTTTTGCTGTATTGCACAAGTTAGGAAAGTTGATAGTTGCCTCTTTTGATTGGGGCTATTTTGATTGTAGCTATATTGCAAGTAACGCAAGGCCTACGATCACAAGGGCTATGCCTAGAAACTGGTTTCCAGAGAGTTTCTCCTTGACTATCACGCTTGCAAGAAGCACTGTTATTAGGGGCGAGGCGGCGCTTATCGGGGCGACTATGGAAGTGTAGTTGTACTGAGTCCCTAGATTATACGAGAAGAAGCCAATTAGGCCCAAGCACCCTATTAGCACAAGTACAGGAATCTGAACCCTGTTGACATTGATGCCATCATTTATCGCAAATCCGTATACGAACATGAAGAAGACTGCAGGTATTGTAATAAAGAACGCAGCATCGAACCATCCTGCAAGTTTTGCCATTAGGCTTGTGAGAAAGAACACTGCTCCATATATCAGCATTGTAGGGAGAGCGTAGCTCATGCCTACAGCCCTTGTGCGCTTCTTCCCCCTTAAAAATGAATTGAGGTCAAATGAGAGCAGTACTGTACCAAGCACCACCATGGATATATCTAGCGCTTGCATGGTGCTCAAGACTTCCTTGAATAGGATTAGCGCAAGTATGGCAGTGACTGCACCCCAGGCAGATGTTATCGTTACAACTACGGATATGTTTCCTTCTATAAGCGACTTTGTGAAGAGTATGAGACCCAAGACCCAGAGCAACCCAGTAAGGACGGCAATGATGATTATTGTCGATGTGACATTTATTTGCACATATAAGAAAGGGGCGAGGACCACCAAAAATACAAGCTGTGTTAGGAGAAGCCAAATCGAGCTTCGCAGCACGCCTATCTTCCTCGATACTATTGCGATCAGAAAATCCTGCACGCCATATGCTACAAGCACAAATACGCCAAAGAGAACCGCAGATGATAGAGACATGCAACCACTAATCAATTTTGCCGTATTGAATTATTATACTGTTTGGAAAATTCGATCCCACTTGTCTTTGATAATTAATTCCTCGATGCGCAATGCTAGAGGAGATTGTTACAAAATAGGAGAGATAAAAAGAAAAAACGAAGCCGTGTTTCAGGCTTCATTTGACGACTTTACGCCGGCGTTGCCGCTGCAGACTGCAAGAGGTCCTGTATGAACTGGTTTCCTGCCTGCACTGTCTGGTTTGCGGAGTATCCAGCTACAAGTATCCTGTTTGTCCCAAATGCCTGCACTACCACTGAGCTTGGTCCGAATGAGGACGCAAATCCTGGGTTCTGTGCAAATATCTGTTGAGCTACAGTGTTCACATAGCTGCTTCCTACAACTACAAGCGTAGATGCGTTGTTTGCCTGGCTGTCAAGAACTGCAAGAGGCGTTGTTGATGGATTTAGTCCGACTGCATTCTCTACGGAATTCACTGAAGGGACTCCAGTCAGGTTGCTTATTCCACTTACAGAGCATCCAGATATTGCAGACTTGAATGAGCAAGTTGCATTGACGCTTTCTATCGTTACGTTTGGTATGTTGGTTGCCTGTCCGACCCCATATGGACCATACGTAGCTGACGATGTAGTCACAGTCGAACTTCCCGGCCCTACTAAGAATTGCAGCGTGTCAACTCCCTTTGCCATGTCGTACGTTACGGAAGTTGTGGATATCGAAGCGACTTCGCCTCCTCTCTCTGTCCTGAATCCTACAGGGGCCTTTACAGTAAGTCCCTGTGAGCTCTGGTATTGCAGATCATTGTTGTTTCCATTGGTCTGGTTGAGCCAGTACGTTGGGTTTGAGAGTATCGTCGATGCGTTGTATAGTCCTACTACCACGTTTGCCGTTGCAGTTGTTGCCTGCGGAACTGTTATTTCCGGCATTGTGTATGTGAAGTAGTTCTGCGCACTCGTTGCCGTTGATCCTTTCACATTAATATGTGTCAATGTGAATGGAAGGTTCGTTGACGATTCTACAGTGTAGAGCACATTTGCAGATGCTGCATTAGGTGTCAGGTAATAGTTGTATTGAGGTACTTTGTATGCTACAAGAGGCCCCGCGTACGAGAGCGTTCCAAGCAGTGCCAGCGCAGGCTCTATAATCAGTGTATTTGATGTTAATACCTGATTTGCAGATGCTGCATTCTTGCTGTATGGAATCACATTTGCGCTTACAGAGTAAGTTCCAACTCCCAAAGAGTCTGAGTTGAATGTTACGGAGTTAGATCCTGCAATGTTGTTTGCTGAAGATGCTCCATTTACCTGTATACTCAATGCGCTTGCTGCTGAAGTAAGCGCATTTGCAGATGTTGATGCAGTTATTATCATGCTTGTCCCAGATGCTATTGCGTTGTTTGCATAGCTGAGAGTCACGCTTGGAATTACAAGCAATGTGTTTGTAGCAAAGTACGACGTGCCAGGTATGAAGGCATTGACAGTGTAGAATGTTGGAGATGTAGCACTGGCAATTAAACCACCTAGAACATCCGCATTCTGAGTTACCGTATTTCCATTAGTAATGGTATTCGTCACAAAGGTGTTTGCACCATAAGATACTTCCAATACTATGTTTGCTGTAACGGAATTGGAATCTACAGCAGAGAGTATGTCACTTTGCCCAGTATATATTATGTTGGCAGGAACTGTCAACTTCAACGTGTTCGCACCAAATGACGATACAGTATTTGATGTTGCCGAATTAGATGAAAGGTATACCGAATTCGTAGGCACAAGCGTTTGTGAAACTGGCGAAGACGAATAAGACGTCGATCCAGATAGCACGTTTGTTGTTTCATACACGTTTACGCTAACTCCATTAGGCACTGCATAGCTCAAGCCGATGTTCGTTACATTGCCCAGGGCAAATCCAGAATCGGTCTGCGTTTGGCCTAGTGCATTGAATGTGAACTGAGCTGAGGAAGCAGATGTTGATCCTGGCTTGTATCCAGTTACAGTTACTGTGAACTGGTTGTTGTTCGATACATAATTTCCTGCTACTACACCGCTATTTGTGAGAGTTACGTATGTCCCACCTTCTGGTGCAGCCAGTACATTTGCAACTCCCGCAGCATCTATTGCATTTCCTAAATTGTATTGGAATCCATCAAGTACATATTGCACTTGTGAGCTCGATGCTGGTGCTGAAAATGATCCAGTGTTCAGAACCTCGAATGCAGTAGGCACTGCGCTCGTAACAGTAAGCCAGTCTACAGGCTCAGTTATTACGGTCGTGTTCACGTTTTGAATTGTGCCGCTGCTGCTTGATAGTGTACCTGTTGAACTAAATGTCTCTTTTCCAGGTACTTGTGATGTCGATGCGCCAGTTGCAGGATTTGCATACGTAACTCCGTTCTGGTTTGACACTGAGAGCGTCAAAGGATCATAATTGGAGTTTCCGCTTCCCGGAGTTCCAAATGAGTCCCCTGCGAACGTGAGTTTGTAGTTGCTTCCTATTGCCATCGTAGATCCTGGTGTAAGGGTCGTTGACTGCGACTGGTTTGAGTAGAGTACAAGTCCAGCTATTTCTGCGTTCGATCCCGCAAGCGTTGGAGCTGCTGGGAAGTTGGCGCTTACTGTAGATTGGTTTGTAGTCCACTGTATCTCAGAGTACCATCCAGGCTCATTGTTGAATACCTTTCCTGAAGTCACGTTGGTTATGCTCGAGAAGAGCTGCACCTTCGCCCACTTCTGGTATGAGTAAAGACCTGGGAATGTCTGCTGAACGTAGAGGTATATCTTCGTTCCGCTCGAGTTCACTGCAAGTGAAGTTCCTGGAACTACTGAAGTCTCGTTCGTGAGCTTTCCGTTGTTGTACACTGAAAGCGCTGCGTCTGCAACTCCATTGCTGTTAGGATATGAAAGGTCCTGAAGCGTCACCTTTATTCCTCCGCTTGTGACGTTCTGTCCTACATACACTGTCTGCAAAGGCGTTGATGCGCTTGCAAGCTGCAGCTTTCCTCCAGTTACGAAGTTTGCCGATGTTGGTTCTGCACCTGTTGGAAGAGTTACATTGAAGACTGTCCAATTTGCTCCGTCGAACTGGAATGCCGCGTGGTTCACGTTTCCGCTGCTGACAACCGATATTGGGTTGCCGAATGTGACCTGGTATGCAGCTCCTGCATCAAGCACTGCGAGGTTGTTCACTCCGCTTGCCTGATCAAATACAGGGAATCCCATTGACCATAGGTACTCGGATTCCGAATAAGGACCAGAGTTCTGCATAAGTCCTGGGACTTGTGCGTTTGAGAATCTTACTATGTTGTCGTATCCGCCTGTCTGCGTCATCCTGTTGAACTGCACTCCTCCTCCGTTGACGGATGATGTCACTGATGTTGAAAGCGATATCGGTCCTACTCCAGTGAGTGGAGAGGTTGCTGTTGGCGTTGATGTTATTGCATAAGGAGACGTCTGTCCCTGTGGATATGCGAATCCGTCTGATGCAGGGTGGAGGTTCTTCGTCGCGTTAAGCGTGTTGTAGTTCAGAAGTCCTGCATTCATGACCGATCCTATCAGTCCCTTGAACGAGTAGCTTCCTGATGCCGTTATCGAACCCTTCTCTCCAAGATATACTTGCTGGTTTGATAGAGTGCATGATGGTGCTGTTACTGCGCATGATAGTTGGCTTGTCCCTCCTACCGTCGCCGTTACTGGCGTCGATGTGAATGCAAGGTTCCCTATTACTGCAGCGATGTTTGCTGCAACCACTCCGTCGCTTGGCATTGCAGTGGATCCCACTACTACCTGGACGACAGGTTGTCCTGCGCTGTTTACTATCGGTATGTTGCTAAAGGATACTGGTGCTGCGAAAGCTATTCCTAATGCCACACTGGCCGCAAGGGCGGCAATTCTCTTTGCGTTTACACTTTTCATTTCATCACTTAATACAATTTTTGTAAGGATATAGTTTCTGTAAGGTATTTAAATACCTCTGCTTGATTTAATATTTTTTTTATAGATAACCCATTAAACTTCGTCAATTGTTATACATGGTTTCTTTTATTCACGAACTCGTTCGACGGAAGCCAGATTTTGCGCATTTGATGCATTTCTTGCAAGTCTGGACACTTTGCTTAAGTCCAAACCAAACATTACAGTTCATTTAACTATATTCTCCATTTACAATTACTCAATTTGGATATATAAAGATTCATTTTCTTTGAAACACTTGTTATTTTGTCCAGTTATCTACATACGGATGCGATATTGCATAATTTGAGATGCAATGCCGCTGTGCAATGAAAATAATGCATACGATGGATCGATCTAGGTGCGCAGAGCCTGGTTTTTGAATATATCTCGAACGTTATATTGGGCGTGAGACATTTTTGCGATTATGCCTTGCCCAGGTATCCCTATGGCTTCTACATGGAAGTCCCATGTTTTTGCCGATTCTATTTAAGTCCTATATATAGTATTATATAGTGGCATATTTTGAATTGCCTGCCCTGCCTTAGCTAAAGGAGAATAGGTAATATGAAAGAATAAGGTTGGAAAATTAAAAAAAGAAAAAAATAAGGCTTTGATTATGCCTCTTCTTCTGAAGACTCTTCGGATTCTTCCTCTGAAGACTCTTCGGATGCTGCATCTTCTGCCGGAGCAGAGCTCTCGCCCGCTTCTGCAATTTGTGCAAGTGCATATCTGGCCCTAACATCGGTTATCTTTGCCTTTACGATGTCCCCCTGCTTTGCGTCCTTTACAAAGATGACAAATCCGTCCTTCTTTGCAATTCCGTCTCCTTTCGAAGCCTCTGCTTCTATAGTCACTTCGACTACATCTCCGACTTTGACAGGCTTAGGCAAGAAGTAATTCGGCTTTATTCCGCCGCGATCTCCATGATCCCTTCCTCCTCTAAATCCGCCTCTGTCTCCTCCGTTTCTGTCAGGCCTGCTGCCTCTGTCTCTATCCATGTTGTTCACTTTTCTGTAGAATTAGCGATTTTACCGCATTACTACTTAAGTAGATTAATTATTACTCATTTATAAGCTTATTGGTGCGAAACGTTTAAAAAGAAATAGAGTATTTCTAATTGACCCATTTTTCAATTAGAAGAAGTTAAGAGGTACATTTTGCGCTTTAGGGACTATTTTTTCAAAAATCTGCAACAAAATACACAATAATTTGGCGGAGTCCATAGAAGTAATGCCGATTTTCGTAAATCACACAGACCTAAAGGTATGCGTAAGATGTGATTTTGCAGTTATCACATCAACATGCGATGTTTTCTACAGAGGTAAGTTTTGTGACCCTGCCGCGCTGCGCTCTTATCAATGCGACTAACTGCATTGCAAGCACGGACAACTTGACATGAAGATTCCTGTTCCGAAGGCCAGTTCCATTAGATGCGTTTTCCATGTCAATAAGACCGTTCTTTATGAGGTTATTTGCAGATTCCTCGAGGCTTCTTTTGTGGTATTCCCTATAGTACGAGTCCTTGTCATCAAGATACTCCCTGACGTATTTATTTCTGTAATAATACCCAACCTCGTCTACTCTTCCATACTTCAGGAGAAGAGACAGTTTGTAGTCGGTATCGGCATTCACTATGAAGTCGTCCTTATCATGGAAAGTCTGATACCATTTATCTATGTTTTCCAGACTGCCTTCTCCGGAGATAACTCTTTGATCTTGAGGTATGTTCATCACGGTTCTAATCTTATGGACTTGATTTAGGGTTGCAAAGTTCGCCAATGATGTATAGTGACCATCCAGATAGATCTCCCTTCCCTCCTTTACTATCTTATCGAGTTTCTCAGCAAATGGCACCACATATTTTCCGTCATAGTCTGTGCCCGTTGTCGCGCTTCCGTAGATCGGCACCATCACGTCTAGGTCAAATCCTACTTCTCCCTTATACATTGTTGTCTCATAGTGGCCGTTATACACTGCTTCTTTGTCATGGGACCGTATGACGAATCCATCATGTGCGGTGTTCTTGCCTAATTCTACTCCCCGCAGGTGTAATTCTCTCTTGAGGTCCAGAAGAATTATCTCGGATATCTGATCTATCCTCTCTGCCACCAATCTTACCTTCCTGAAAACCCAGAAATTGTTGTACGAGGGAAGCTTCACTTTTCTATCTTCTTTCTCGAAACCTAGTTTTTCTGCGAGTTTACAATTCTCTGCTTTCAACTTCCTATAAAGTGCAGAAAGATACTTAATCTTCTGC
>JAKAON010000012.1 GCA_021812185.1 Microcaldota archaeon | reverse complement strand
GATATCAAAGAAGGGGCAAATAAGCATCTACATGCCTTTTGGAAAAGACTGGGTAAGGTATGCCATAAACAAAGTGCCGGAAGGGCACATAAGGAGTTTTGCAAGCGAGCTAATCAAACACAAGGAAGAAGAATAAGATTAAAATCCAGGAATTTCTTATATCTTTAGATATCTTTTATGAGTTATATGTCTATGAAACATCTAAAAGAAGTTGAAAGTGTATTAAGAAAGAATAGAAAAGAATTGAGAACGAAATTCGGAGGGTATACTGTAAAAAATTATTTGCCTAGACTGAAGAAGGATATTGTTACTATAGAAAAAGAAATAGGATAAATTGAGTTGGTGTGTCTTTGGATCCACAACAAATAGCGCTTTTTTTAAGGCGCAGAGTATCCGTTTGTCCAAGATCCGCTGTAAATTACGTTGGTCGCAGCTCCGTTGTTGTTATTCCCCGAGTAGTCGTTAGCATTCCCGTTGAGCGGCCACCAACCTACTAGGTTTTGAATGTCCTGTGGTACGCCGCCAATTCCTTCGTAATATAATGAAGCCACATCGCTAGCTGAAAGAGAAGTGTTGTAGATTTGGATATTTGAGACGGATCCGGAAAGGGAAAAAGAGCCTGAAGGTTTTTGGCCTATAACAGATATGTAGGTTCCAGGCGTATCCGAACAAGTTACGCTGACAGTTTGAGTCTTGGAGTTTAGATAGAATATCGTATTTGTAGATGTAAATGTCACTGCGAAGAAATTGAACGAGTTCGGAGTGACTGGAAGAGTAGGATATACGTCCTGCGATGGACACTCAGCTGCGATTTCCGAATATATGTACACGCCAAACTGAGGATATCCAGTAGCTGCACCGTCGTAATAAACGAATTGCGTAGATGTTCCGGTAGGATTTACCCAACCCGTCACAGTGACAGGCATTTGCAAATTTGAATTTGGCATCAATATGTTGCTTGCCCCGCTGAAATGTGCAACATACTGCGGCAGCTCGTTATTGCATGTCCCTTCGAGAGAAGTCGATGCAACTGTTCTAAACACCTGGCACGAGCCAGGTTGCGCCTTAGGCGCGAAGTTTGCCGAGTTGAATACGCCCATTTGGAAGAGTGCGACAAGCACGACTGCAATAATAAGTATGGCCCATCCGTACGTCATGAGATATTCCATTGCGGATTGGTTCTTGATGGAACTTCTTCCTAAGAAGTTTCGCTTTCTTGAGCTTTGCTCATGGCATTTTTTTATGAAATTCCCTTCTTGTTTCTTTGCCATTTCAAACTCATTTGGACCTGCTAATTCGCAACTTTCTTGATTAGACCTCTTTCCAATTGGATCAGAAGATGGCATTCCTATCAACATATTTAGCGTTATTACCTATTTTATTAGTTTCGTAAAGGTACAATTTTTGGACATATGGAGATTGTTGCAAAAATAGCGCATGCCTCGCCTTGCTCATCGCTGCTGCATCTAGGCTTTTGGCCTTGTAGCAAGTATTTTTGATATTTTCCTTCAAATGGATATATGGAAGTTTTAATGGCTGGCGCACCTAAGAAGAGGCAGTTCAAGAGAAACGACAGAGAGGTAAGTTTCGTTACAGGTGCGAATGGGAAGCTGGGGAGAGCGCTGATAGTGGAACTCGTAAAAAGAGGCAACGAAGTTCGCGCCCTCATTAAAAGCAAGGACATGATCCTCGAACTTCCTGAAGGAGTTCTCCCTTATGTGGGAGATTTATCTGATACTAATGTTTTGACAGAAGCCTGCGAAGGCGCGGACAGCGTATTCCACCTTGCGGCAACAGTAAGCGAGAGCGGGATAACGCAAGAGATATTGCGCGTCAACGTAGAAGGGACCAGGAACGTGCTCGATGCGTGCGCAAAGTGCAAGGTCAAGCGCATAATATACACGAGCAGCGTAGACGTGTATGGAGTTAAGAGAAAGGACATAATTACCGAAGAGTCTCCGCTTGAACCTCAGGATAGGTATGGATACAGCAAGATGCTTGCAGAGAGGGAGATAATAGAGCATAAACCGCGCGTGCCATTCACGATACTTAGGCTCTCCACCATATACGGAAAGGGGTTCGAGCATACGTTCTTCAAGGTATTGAAGGCTATTGAGGAAGGCAAGATGCTCATAATAGGCAAGGGGACCAACAACCTTACTTTGCTAAACTCAAAGGACGCAGTGAATGCGATGATACTTGCAAGGAACTGCGAAGGCGCAAAGAACGAGATATTCAACATAAGCGATGGGAATGTTTACCAACAAGAGCAGATGATGGACATAGCTGCAGACATGCTTGGGGTGCCGAGGCCCACGATACATTTAAACGAGATAGTGGTCAAGGTCATAGCCAAAAGGAAAGGGATGAACACTGACGAACTAAGGTACCTTGTGAGTAATCGCAACATAGACATAAGCAAGGCGAAGAGGGTACTTGGATACAAGCCGAAGGTCGACATAATGATAGGCGGCAAGGAGCTTGTGGACGAATTCTTGAAGAGACACGTGTGAAAATAGAGGACCCTTTGCTTATCGCCAGGCAAGATTTTGTAATCGGCATGCGCCAAAGGCAGATACCCCAAAGCACAGGATTTAGTGAATGGGTAGTTTGCCTGTTTTGTAGATGATTTCACAGCAATGTTTATAGAAGGACTGACAGATAGGATAGCATGGCAAATTTGAAAGGGCAGGCGAGGTCCAGAAAGCAGTTCAAGGAATTCGGATGCTCTGAACAAGGTAGCGTGAGTCTTCTGAAGGAGAGGATGAACCGCGAGAATTCGATCCGTGCAATAAGCAAGAAAGACTACGAAATGCTCAAGTTGGAACTTGCCTTTTCGGTTTTTAGGGAAGCATTGATAGATGAAGCGCAGAGGTATTTTAGGCAGACGGGAGATGTAATGAGGCTGCACCTAGACGGAAACGGGCCAAAAGAGGTTGGATATTATAATATTGATGAGAATGGGAACCTGCAAACGGGAAAGGCAGATGCGAACAAGACAGTTTATGTTTACGCAGTAAGGAACCTGCAATTCCTTTCGATTTACCCAGATACCATAGGGGGCATTCGTTTCAGCCTCAATGCATCTGAAGGGATTGATGATATATCTTCAGGAGTGGTTGGCTTTAGAAAGACATTGACAGGAGCCCAAAGCGACAAAGGAGGATCCGTACAGGGTGAAAGAGCGCCGGATTTAGTGGAAGGCGCAAAGAGCGCTGCCAAAGATGCACTGCGCAAGTGAGGATAATTAGCGCCGTGGAAGAAGGAACAGAGAGCTTACGCACTGAGATGAGAAATCCAAAATATGCATAAAAGAATGCACGCCGGATTCAATTTTTAGACTTTTAGATTCATTATAGATGCTGATTTTATGAAGCCAGGAAGAACAGAGAAGTACATATATGAGACCCTTGAAGGCAAGGGCGCAATGATGTTCATGCTCATAGACCCTGTGGATTACAAGAGCCCGGACCATGCGGTGAAGACGGCATGCGATGCCGTGGATGGAGGGGCGGATTTGATCCTCATAGGCGGAAGCATAGGCGCGCAAGGAGAGCTGCTTGACTACGTAACAAAGAGCATAAAGGAGAAGGTTAAGAACATACCTGTGGTCCTCTTCCCAGGCAATATAGCAACCATAACGAAGTACGCAGATTCGGTATATTTCATGTCTATGCTAAATGCGAGGAATCCGTACTGGATAACCCAGGCGCAAATGCTCTCGATACCCACGATAAGGCATCTTGGAATAGAGACGCTGCCAGTAGGATACATCGTGGTGGCCCCAGGAGGCACTGTCGGATGGGTTGGAGATGCGAATATGGTTCCGCGGGAGAAACCGAAGATTGCAGCTGCGCTTGCGATGGCAGGGGAAGCGCTTGGCAACAGGTTCATAATAACCGATGTAGGATCAAATCCGAAACTGCAGGGATTTGGGCCTATGCCGCCTGAGATGATAAGGGAAGTGAAGAGCGCGATAACAGTCCCGTACATAGTTGCAGGGGGCATAAGCAGTGTGGACAAGCTCAGGAGCACTTATAGGGCAGGAGCCGACATAGTGCAAATAGGCACCGCGCTTGAGGGATCTACATCTGTTAGAAGCATGGCGCAAAGCTTCCAGAAGATAGTAAAGGAGGAAGGGAGGAAGAAACTCTAAGGAAGTTGAGCAAATGAGGGAGCTTGCGTCTGTTGAAGTGCACGTGCTAGTTGGCGAGATGCAATCGCTTTGCGGGATGTACATCAAGAAGTTCTACGACCTTGGCGATGGAGCATTCAAGTTCGCAGTTTCTGGAAAGGAAGGCACGTTCCTGCTCTACTGCAAATTATTACGGACGATAAACCTTACCTCATTCACAGAAAGTGCTGCGCAGGCGACTAATTTTGCGATGGCGATGCGCAAGAGGATTGAGGGATCTAAAATAGCAAGCGTGGAACAGAGCGGATCCGATAGGATAATTATCATAAGGACCTTGGGGCATGAGAGCTTTAGCATAGTAATTGAGATGTACGGAAAGGGAAATGTCATTCTCCTTGACCAAAGCAACATGATAGTGCTTGCCTACAAGGTCATGGACCAGAAAAACAGGACGATAAGGGTCAAGAGGGCATACGAATTCCCAGCTACGGCCCCATTCGAATTTGGGAGCGAGGAGAATGTCGATAGATTATTGGAGATCATGGATGGATCGGAAGATAGACTGATTACTACCCTCTCGAGTTCCTTAAACTTGGGGCCCCTTTATGTAGAGGACATAATAACGTCTTCGGGACTAAGCACTAGCATTAAATCCCTGGATTACAGCCAAAAAAAGAAACTTAGGCATGGAATCCTCATGTTCTACCAGAAGCTAAAGAGCGAGAAGCCGAGGATATACATTGATGGGAACGGAGAGTACGTAGACTACGCAGTGGTCAGCATCGAAAAATACAGCAAGTATGAGACCTTGGAATTTGAGAGCCTCGGCTCATTGCTAGACAAGTTCTACGTTGGGAAGAGAAGCGAGTCGACAAGAGAGGCAGATAGCAAACTCGAGGAGCTCAAGGCCAGCATAGAGCAGCAAAAGGAGCTGATAGGGAAATTTGAAGTTGAAGGGGTGGAGTATTTCGAAGCAGGCAATACGATATTAAATAATATGGTTGAGATAAACCAAGTCATAGCGTACTTGAGGGAGAACAAGCGTGCCACACTTGAGGAAGTGAAGAGCGCATTTCCAGGGATAAAAGTTGACGCGCTGGACCTTAAGGAGAAGACAATCGAGATAGAGATGTGATGAGTTTATGATAAAAGTGACAATGCTTGGAACTTCAGGCTCTACGCCTACAAAGGATAGGAGCCTTCCTGGAGTGCTGCTGGCCTACGATGGAAATTCTTACCTCTTTGACTGCGGAGAGGGAACGCAGATGCAAATGATGAAGTTCGGAGCCAACATATCTAGGATAAGGTGCATATTCTTAACGCACCTCCACGGAGACCACGTGATAGGCATTGCGGGGCTCTTGCGAACGCTTGCATTAAACAACAGGGAGGAGGAGCTTACCATATTCATTCCAAGAGGATACGAAAGCAGGCTAAAGAGCCTGATAGTATTTGACAAGGCGATGATAAAATACAAGATAACAATAAAGGGCGTGCGAAGCGGAGAGATATACAAGGGGAAGAATTTTTCTGTGAGCGCATTTAAGCTAGACCACACAGTCGCGACATTCGGATATGTTTTCAAGGAGGGCGACAGGTTTAAATTCCTGGTCGATAAGTGCAAGGCGCTTGGAATAAAGGACCAGATGTTTACTGACATAACAAGGAATGGGAAGACGACAGTGAATGGAAAGCTTGTCAGGCTAAAGCAGGTAACAGTCGCAGTAAAGGGCAAAAAAATCGTCTACGCGTCCGACACGCGGCCATGCGCAGCGACGGTGGTTGCTGCAAAAGATTGCGATCTTCTGATACACGAGGCCAATTATGCCAAAGAGCAGGAGCCCCTAGCAAAGGATAGGAAGCACTCCACAGCGCAGGAAGCCGCAAAGATAGCAAAGAAGGCAAGGGCGAAGAAGCTTGTGCTAACGCACATAAGCGCGAGGTATCGCGACACTTCGCAATTGCTCAAGGAAGCAAGAGGCGAGTTCAAGAATTCGTTTGTTGCATTTGACGGATATGCTATTGATATATAATAATTCATTTGGATAACTAAATTTGAGGAGGTATAGTCTAGCGGTAGGATAGCAGATTGACATTCTGCAGACAGGAGTTCGACTCTCCTTACCTCCATTCGCATTTTAATTCGATCCTTACACAGGGAGTATAAAGTGCGGGAATCGTTTTGTTGCGGAAGAGAAAAACTTACAAATTGTTCCGTAGCAAAACAGTACATAAATACAGTAGAAAAACAAAAATTTAAATAGATGCAGATCTAAATACAAATTATGTCAGAAACAATAACTATAAGTCTCGACGAAAAAGTTGCTCGGGAGTTTAGGAAGAACGCCAAACAGAAGTTCGGCAAACGCAAGGGCTATCTAAAGAGCGCAATAACAGATGCCATTAAAATATGGACCCAGGTTAGAGAGGATGATATTGATGCGCACGCACTTAGAACTCTGGAGAAGGGTTTTAAAATGGATGGCATGAAGACTAAAAATAGGGCGGATTGGCATGAAAGATAGCTGCTTTTATGACACATCGATTTTGGTGTACGCTTATGACGAGTCTGAAAAAAATAAGAGAGAAGTATGCAAGAAGCTAGTAGAGGATATCTTTAAGGGAGAACGGACAGGGATTGTCTCTAATCAAGTTTTGGCAGAGTTGTTCAATGTGCTGACAAGGCACATGCACTCTCCAATCTCGAAAGATGATGCGGGGCAGATAATAAATGAATTCGCAAATTCACAAAAATGGAAAAAGATAAATTATACCACAGGAACAATAAGAGCCGCAATAGCTACTTCAAAGATAATTAACTCTCAATCTATCTGGGATCCGCTAATCGCAGAAACAATGAAGGAGAATGGGATAATTGAGTTAGTTACGGAAAATGAAAAAGATTTCAATAAAATTCAGGGGATAAAAGTTATTAATCCATTCAAATAAGACGTTGCCGAATGGATATACTAAGAGAGAGCCTATGAAAAAAGATAGTAAGTTGCTATGGGAACTTGCAAAGGAGAAGAAAAGAAACTTTAGGGGTAACTTAGATTTCGTTAGGCTACACGCCCAGCGGATGATTAGAGCAGGTATCAAAAATCAGAATATGCAGCAAAAACAAGTGTCTGATTCTATGTACAAAAGAAGTAGGAAACTCGAAATAGACGTATAGGGCCCTGCATCATAAACCAGAAGAATACGTTTGTTTTCATTTGTTTATACTGTTGGATTTACTATGTCAAAATAACATCTAAGCATAGATTTTCTTAGGCGAACATGTAGAAGCCACAGTCACTTGTGCTGGCGGATGTGTTTGAAAAAACCTACTAACGCGGTTTCTACATCCTTGGTATTCTTGTAATTTAGTATATTTAGGAATATGTCAGTTTCTTTTTTTGCGGCGTTGTCCCAGCTGTATCTTTGTGCGTTGGCAATGGCATTTTTGGATATTTTGAGCCAGAACTGACGATTTTTGATAAGTTTCGTGATCGCAGATGCTATATCTTTCTCGCGGGTCGGATTCACCAATATGCCATCGGTGCGATCATGTATTATTTCTGAAGGGCCTCCGTATTTTGTAGCGATTACGGGAAGCCCGCATGCGCTGGATTCTATTATTGTAAGCCCAAATGGCTCTATTAGAGCAGGATTTACAAAAACGCCGTGGCTTTTTGCGGCAATTCGATAAAGATTGCCTACACCCGTTCCTGATTCTACAAAGTTTACCAAGAAGACGTTCCCAGTATTATTTGTTGCTTTTATTATCTTCTGTAATTTTAGGTATATTCCTTTTTGGATTGCATCGGGCTTCTTCTTAAGACCAGTTACTATGATTAGATTAGCAAGACGGGGAAGAACCTTGCTTCGGCAAAACGCATTTGCAAGCGCAGGCAGGTTTTTCCTTGGATCCAGCCTGGACATTGCAAGTATAATGGGCTTTCGTGGACTATCGAACTTTTTTGCTATTGAATTGGATAGAGATGCATATTTCGGATCTTCACGATGAAAAGGGTGAAAATCGTTTTTATTTATGCCTGGAGGGACGACATGCACTTTGCGCACATCGATTTGATATTTTGAATACTGCTCCTCTAGCTCCTGACGCGTACTAACGATGATTGCACTTGCCTTATCCATGGCTTCTTGTTCAGCTTTGAGCCTTATGGAAAAATGGAATTTACGCTCGAAATCAGCATAATTTTTTTTATTAATGCCTAATTTTTCCATTTTTGGTTTACCTAGGGAATGAGCAGTGAATATGAATGGAACGCCAGTTAATTTCGAGAGTTTTGAGCAAGCAAGCCCAGAGTCGGCATAATTAGCGTGCATTATGTCCGGAACGATTCCCTCTTCCTCATTGAATTTGATGGTGTTTTTGACATACTCATCAATATGTGGCCAGAGCTCTGTTTTTTTAACATACCTTTTAGGTCCGCAATCCACCCTCACTATACGCACTTTTTGGGAAAGGTATTCGATCCTCTTTGCATAATTAGGATATTTTTTGTCTATTATCCTGCGCGTGAATAGATCAACCCCTTCAACTTCTGGAAGTTTTCCCAGGCTCTTGGCAAGTTCTACAACATACACTACCTGGCCCCCAGTATCATCGTCTCTTCCCAAATCAGTATAGCGACGGTTTATGAGGCCGTGAATAGAGTGGATTTGTATGCGCATCCCCTTCTTCCCTGAAAAAACCCCGTAATAGAGTGCGCCTTCGAGTACACCACATATGTCATTGCCGTTTGCGCAGTCGAATCTGCCGTTTGCGAAGTATACCAAAGGTGCATTGCCGCGTGAATTTACCTTTCGCATTACCAGTTTCTTTAGGCCATCTTCCGCGTTATTTACGAGTATTGCTTTAAGATTGCTCAAAAGGACGTGATAGTCATTCCCGCTGTTCCCTGCAAATACCACATTTGAATAGCCGATTTCGACCTTTTTGGCAAGAGCTTTGATGGCCGCGCTCTTTGAAATTCCAGGCGGAAGTATATCTAGTAGCATGGATTTTTGGGAGCCCTTGCTTAAGATAGTGGTTATTTGGATATTCAAGACCTTGGTCTTTTTCCGAACATTTTCAAGCACGCGCTTTGAAAAGCCGGGCCGGATATAGAAACTTGCCTTGAACTTTCCCTGCTTTGATTTTGGTTGTTGGGTTATTCCGTTGATTTGCGTGCATACTTTTCTTATCCTAGTTGCAGTTCCTGAAGGCCAGATTTTTCCAAGCTCGCTATTCCAGGCAGAGTATAGTTTTAGGGAACTTCCTTGCCTTAAGTATATGTTAGTACCAACATCGGTTATCATATAATCAGGTAGAGGAAGAGAGTATTTGCGTATTGCCTTATTGGCAAGTTTCAGATCCCTGCCGGTCACATAGCACAATTTTACGTTCTTATATTTGTTCAGAAGTTTCTTCAGGCGTTTTAGGTGTTTATTTGACATTCGCCCGTGCAGGGGGAACATGGTACCGTCAAGATCTGCGCATAATAATTTTTTTTGCATAATCATAATTTTACCTTTTGCAATTTCAGTTGATTTCCAGGCAGGCATAATGCATACAAGATAATGCATGGAACTTGCAGCATTCTTGTGCACAGCTGCCTTGATTTATTTTTGACACCGATGAGAAGCGTGTAGCTTCCAGGCGCACTTCCCATTTTGAGAGGTTAAAGAGATGTTTTGACTGCGGATAAAAAAATAACTGGCCAAAAATGGCCCAAAAAATTAAACCATGTCTTTTATTACGGCCCTTATCTTGTTCTTTGTTTCGTCTCCCCTAGGCATATTGTGCGCCATAGCTGCATGTTCTTCTGCCTTTGCTACGACCTCTTCTGCATCCTCAGCCTGTACCTGGAAGGGACAATCTACGCCCAAATTTTTGCATTCAAATTTTTTCATGTTGGTCACTAATTAGCTCTATCGCCTATGAAGAATAATATGAATTTGCTATCTGGGACAAAATTAATTGTGTGCCAAATTGATTTCTAAAAGCAGCTCCTGAAGCTTCAACAAAACTTTATACACCTGCTGGTCGGAATAGAACCTTTCGACGCTTTTGTATCCCAAGTATTTTCCGCTTATCGATGAGAATAGCAAAAGCATATATGCCATTCCCCTATTGCTCTTTCCAAGCAGGCGCTGAACAAGGAGTATCGTGATTTTCTGGCCCGTGTCTATTGCAGGTTTGCGTCCTCTGCCAGATGTTTGAAGGACAGATGAGACTGCCAAGTCTATTATTGGTTTTAGGGATTTCATTGTTAATTTTATCTGGTATGCCCGTTTTTGGTGATATGTTCTCCAATCAGTACTTGAGATGCAAGGATGCCAAATATCGTTGCGCACTTTGATGATCTTCTCTATATCTTCTAACAATCGTTTTATTTCATGGTCGACAGAGTCCATAAACACAATAAGAAAAGAAAAATATATATCAGGTATGTATCAATATGCGATTTCTTCTCCAATTATGATGATAGAAAAACTACTGTGTTGATATGATGTGGCGCTTTTGCATCGAGAAACCTTTAGAGCCCAATATTTATTTTTTCCCGTTTCATATGTATCGATAAGATGAGGGGTTCGTCATTGCCGTACATAATCGTAATACTTGCCTTAGTGGGGGCGATAATCTACCTGATAGGAACCTCTTCAATTGGAGGGCCGATCATATCAAACCTAAGCCAGGGGATAACAACAGCGCAGATTGCCACTACGATCTTTGCCTACGGCAATGCGACAAACAGCGTCACTACAATAGGCCAGGCAAACATTAGCGGGAATTCGACGCAATTGGAGTATTACGCGCTATCGCTGATAAATCAAGACAGGCAAAAGTACGGGCTGCAGAATGTGACGCTGTCCAGCGAGCCCTCGGCGCAGCAGCACTCAAGCAGCATGCTATATTACGATTATTTCAGCCACTGGGACACATACGGCATGAAGCCGTACATGCGCTACACGCTGCTCGGGGGGACGGGAGGAGTTAGCGAAAACATCGCATACCAATCAAGCAGCAAATGCAACCTGCTAGGATGCATAGGGACGATAGATCCGCAAAGCGCCTTGAATGCCATGGAGTATAGCATGATGTACAACGACTCGGCATGCTGCAATAACGGGCATAGGGATAACATACTCAATCCTTACCACAATCAGGTAAGCATAGGCATAGCATACAATGCAAGCAAGATATACTTCAGCGAGGACTTCATAAACGACTACATAAATTGGTCAAATAGCCCAGGGTTTGCAAGCGGGCTGGTATACCTGCACGGCACGTTGCTTGACGGCTACAAGATAGCGCAAATTGAAGTGAGCTATGACCCTCAAGTGCAAAATATGTCGGTTGCGCAACTGGACAACACCTCAGAGTATGGATATGGAAACGCAGTTGCAGGAGTTGTGAGCAACCCATACTCGTATTTTCCAGGGCTTGATACAATAGTCGCAAACCAGTACATCATCGACAAGAACAATTTCATAGTAAGTTTTGAGATAAGCAACTTGACAAGAACGTACGGCGCGGGAGAGTATACTGTCGAGGTGTGGCTTGAGGCGCAAAACCAGAGCACTTTCCTTGGCAACACATACACCTTGTTCATAAACCAAAGCGATCAGGCTTATGTGCCGGAAAATGTATGACTTTGGCTATTTGGGGTTTGCAGGATATATGAGGGGAATATGCAAAGGGATATATCTTATTCTTTGCATTGATTAAATGTGCTTCAATGGATATCGAGACCAAGATGGCAATGATAAAGAGCTTCTCGGCAGAGATAGTGACAGACGAGCAGCTCAGGGCATTGTTTGAAACCAATAGCCATCCGATTGCATACGACGGCTTTGAGCCGTCGGGGCTTGCGGGGATACACTTTGGGCTACTTAGGGCAAAGAACATAAAGAAGATGCTCGATGCAGGAATACGCTTTAAGCTCTACCTTGCCGACTACTTTGCATTCATAAACAACAAACTCGACGGAGACATGGACCACATAAGGAATACCGGAAAATACTTCATCGAAGTATGGAAAGCCGCAGGAGTGGACATAGGGAAGGTCGAGATAGTATGGAACAATGACTTGATGCATGAATTTTCATATTGGGAGAGATACTTGAAGGTGGGAAGGGCAGTCTCACTTGATAGGGTAAAGAGGGCAGTGACCATAATGGGAAGGAAGGAGGGAGAGGCGATATCATCCGCACAGATATTTTACCCAATCATGCAGATCACAGACATATTCCAGATGGACATAGACATATGCCAACTGGGCATCGACCAGAGGAAAGCCAACATACTTGCAAGGGAGGTGGCGCAAAAATACGGCTGGAAGGTCCCAGTAGTGGTAAGCCATCCGCTCCTGCTAGGGCTCAAGGGAGCACCGCCTGACCTCAAGACGCAGGACGAGGCAGTGCTCATGGAATACAAGATGTCGAAATCAAATCCATCAAGCTCCATATTCGTCCACGACAGCCTTGACACCATAAAGGACAAGATAAAGGGAGCTTACTGCCCCGAGAGAGTAGTACGCGGAAACCCGATGTTTGATTATATAGACAGGATAATAATTGAGAGTGCGCAAGATCCGATAACCATCCAAAGGCCCGAAAAGTTCGGAGGGGACATAGAGGCTGCAGATTATGGCGAGCTAGTCAGAATATATGAGGAAGGCAAGGTGCATCCGGTAGACATCAAGAATTTCGTTGCAGTGGAACTGGAAAAGAAGGTTAAGCCGATCCGAGAGCACTTTGAAAGCAACAGCGCTGCAAGGAAGCTCTACGAAGAGGTCAAGAGCTATGCAATAACAAGATGATTTTTCCCTTGCACTTGGCACTTTAGGCAGATATCTATCTTTTTATACCTTTTAGCCAAGTATTATTAGGATTTTATGATTGATCCAAGGATAATTCTTGCAGCCTTTGTGCTTATCTTCTTTAGCATCGGAGACATGTTTGCAAAGAAGGTGCTTGCGAAATTCAACTACGCCACAGCTGCCGCTGCAGTTAGCATCGTGAGCGCCATACCTGCAATTGTTGCATTTGTGATATCACCAAGCTTCAGCACGACGCCATACTCGCTTGAACTCTCCATAATAGCCGGGTTCTTCTACGGAGTAGGATTCATGCTTCTATACAAGGCGCTGACTACGGAACAGACGACGAACACCATGGCCCTATCCGAATTCTTCAAAGCGATACTTGTGCTCTTTGCAGTGTTTGTAGTCGGCGAAACGCTTGCAAACATACAGTCGATTGGGATAGTTGCGATATTCATTGGCTCGCTGCTGGTGATAACCACAAAGGACCTTGGGATAAACAAGAAGATGGGGTATGCGCTGGCAGGATTCATATCGTGGGCAGTGTTTTGGATAATACTTGAATATGCAATATTCAACTCGCATGGATATATTGTAGAAGAGGGAGTGGCATCGCTTGCATCATTTGTAATCGCAGTCATCTACATACTGGCAAGAAAGGACCTCAACCAGTTTGGGCAGATAAAAAAGCTGCTTATAGTAAAGGATGGAAATTCGAGGTTCCACATAGGCCACTATACGCTTCTTGTAGGACTTGGGGTAGGGCTTGCAAGCTTCATATTCGCATATCTTATACTCGCGCATTCTCTTGCGCTTGGAAGCGCCATAATAGCAATGACGCCGATAGTCGTGGCAGTTGCGTCCAAGAAGCTTTATCTCGACAAACTAACGCCATACCAGCTGGCAGGGCTGATAATAATGGTTGTCGGGGCACTTGCCTTAGCACTTGGCTAACGCTTTTGGGTTCCAATGCAAAATCGGAGGAGGCTTTGCACTCAATTATTAGCTTTTCTACTTGAAATATAATCCTAGTCTTGCAATTGCCATTTCGGCAGGTCATTTTATGGATGATGGAGCACGCATATACCTTGAAGACGGAACGGTTGTTGATGGAGTGGGTTTTGGCGCACAGTCCACCGCAGTTGGAGAAGTAGTCTTCACAACTGCGATGAATGGATATCCCGAATCGCTTACTGATCCGTCATACAAGGGCCAGATACTTGTAATCACCCATCCGCTTGTAGGGAATTATGGAGTCCCCAAGAGAAATGTAAAGGAAGGGATACTTGGGAACTTCGAATCGGAGAAGATAGCCATCTCGGGGTTGGTTGTGGGCGAGGTAACTTACGGGACCAAGTGGAATAGCGTAAAGAGCATAGACAAATGGATGTCCATGGAGGGAATTCCAGGGATCTGCAACGTTGACACTAGGGCCCTGACAAAAAAGATACGCGACAGTGGAGCCATGATGGGCGTAATAGCCAAAGCAAGGTCCAATGCAAATGTAGATGCGCTTTTGAAGAATAAGTATGGATCCATTGAGTTGATAAGATCAGTATCGCCGAAAAAACCGATATTCCACAACAATCCCATGAGCAATAAGAATGTGGTGATCGTTGACTTCGGTGTAAAGCACGGCATACTCCAATCGCTCTATGAACTTGGATATAATCTGATTAGAGTGCCATTTGAGTACTCGGCAGATAAGATAATGTCATTTGAACCAGATGGGATATTATATAGCAACGGGCCCGGGGACCCGAATCTTCTCGAGAAGGAGGCTGAGAATTTCAATGACGTGCTAGAGCATGGAATACCTATGATGGGACTGTGCTTGGGGCACCAGATTGCGATAAAGGCGCTAGGAGGGAGAGTGGAGAAAATGAAATTTGGGCACAGGGCGATAAACAAACCAGTAATGGATCTGGAGACCAAAAAGGCATACATAACAACGCACAACCACGGATATGCAGCATACAGGAAAAACCTGCCACAAGACCTTAAGGAATGGTTTGTGAGCCTTGATGACGGGGTGGTCGAGGGCACAAAATCGCTAAGGCACAAGTTGATAACAACGCAGTTCCACCCAGAAGCAAGACCAGGGACGAAGGATGCCCATTACGTGTTTGGAGTTTTCGACAAGATGATAAATGATGCGAATAAGTAAGGTTCTCGTATTGGGCTCTGGCCCGATAAAGATATCTGAAGCGGCCGAATTCGACTACAGCACGAGCCAGGCGCTAAAGGCGCTAAGGGAAGAGGGCATAAAGAGCGTGCTGATAAACCCAAATGTTGCCACAGTGCAGACGAGCTACAAGATGGCAGACAGGGTGTACCTTCTCCCGCTGTCGGCCGAATTCGCAAGAGAAGTCATAGAGAAGGAGAGGCCAGATGGAGTGATGATAGGATTTGGGGGACAAAGTGCACTCGATCTTGGGCTTGATCTACATTCAAGCGGGGTGCTTGAGAAGTATGGAATACAAAATCTGGGCACGCCGATATCTGGAATAGAGAAGGCGCTAAGCCGCAGACAATTCGCGCACACCATGCACTTGCGTGCAATAGAGACCCCGCCTAGCGTGAGCGCAAGAAATGAGGAAGAGGCGATAGATGCTGGCGAGAGGATCGGATATCCGCTTATAATAAGAGTCAGCTTCAATCTCGGTGGACGAGGTTCGGCAGTGGTATGGAACAGAGCGCAGCTTGTTGACAGCCTGCGAAGGGCGTTCTCGAATAGCAAGAATAGCGAGATACTTGTGGAGAAATATCTGGAGAACTGGAAGGAAGTAGAATATGAAGTGGTCAGGGACATCGACGGGAACACCGCGGTTGTCGCATGCATAGAGAATCTTGACCCTATGGGCGTTCATACAGGAGAATCTGTTGCGATTACGCCTGCGCAAACACTTGATAATTACGAGTATCAGGAGATGAGGAGCAAGGCCATGGAAGTTGCAGATGCCATAGGATTAATCGGCGAGTGCAACGTGCAGTTTGCGCTCTCAAAGGACAGCTACAAGTACTATGCAATAGAGACCAATCCAAGGATGTCGAGATCGAGCGCGCTTGCAAGCAAGGCTACGGGATACCCTCTTGCCTACGTCAGCGCCAAGCTTGCGCTTGGAAAGAGGCTACATGAGATAAAAAATAGCGTCTCTAAGAAAACGAGCGCGATGTTCGAACCTAGCCTTGACTACATAACAATAAAGGCGCCAAGATGGGATTTTGATAAGTTTGAAGGAGCTGCAGTTGGAATAGGAAGCGAGATGAAGAGCATTGGGGAAGTCATGAGCATAGGGAGAAGTTTTGAAGAAGCGTTCCAAAAATCAGTCCGCATGCTCGATGTAGGAAGAATGGGATTATTTGGAGAGATCTACAACTCCGAATTGAATTCGACGGAGATTGAGGATGCGCTATCGAAAAAGCTTCCTTACTGGCAGCTGTATGTAGCAAGGGCATTTAGGATAAATATGTCGGTGGAAAGGGTGAGCAGATTAAGCGGCATAGACGCATTCTTCCTAAAGAAGATACGGGAGATTGTTGGAGAATATGAGGGCGCGCGCAAGAAGGGGCAGGGAGCAATGACTCGCAGCGAGTATTTGCGCCTAAAAGGCATTGGATTTTCGGACATGCAGCTAAGCGCATGCATGGAAAAGGATGTATCGATAAAACAAATTGACACGCTTTCAGGAGAGATGCCTGCAAAAACAGATTACCTTTATACGACCAATTTGGGAAGCGAAGACGACATTAAGGCTGGAAAAAGCATGAAAAAGAGGCTGCTTATAGTAGGGGCAGGAGGATTTAGAATTGGATTGTCGGTTGAATTTGATTGGAGCGCGCTTTCGTTATTTGAGAGTGCGAAAAAGTACTTCGATAAAGTTGCAGTGATCAACTGCAATCCGGAAACAGTGTCGACTGATTGGGACTTTGTGGGGGAATTGTATTTCGATGAGATAAGCTACGAGAGCATCTGCGAGATATACAAGAAGATGAACTTCACGCATGTTGCAACTTTCACCGGAGGGCAGATCGGCAACGACGTGAGCAGGGAACTGGGAGAGCACAATATAAACATAATCGGAACGAGCAGCAAGAGCATCGAGATTGCCGAGGATAGATCTAAATTCTCTAGGCTTGTAGAGAGACTTGGAATAAGCCAGCCGCAGTGGGCCTACGCAAAGACAATCAGGGAAGCCGAGAAGTTTGCTGATGATTTCGGATTTCCAGTGGTGATAAGGCCTAGCCATATCCTTGGAGGGTCGGCAATAAGGATAGCAAGGGATAACAAGCAGCTTCGCGAATATTTCGAAGCGTCCAAAAAAGCTTCGAAGGGCTTCCCGGTAGTCGTATCTAGGTATATTGTAGGGATCGAGGCAGAGATGGATTGCGCAAGCGACGGTAGAAGCATACTCGGCATCACAAGCTACCAATTGGAGGAATCCGGAATACACAGCGGTGACTCGACAGCCGTGACCCCATTTTACGGAGATAATAAATTGAAGGGGATGATGGAAAGGGCGGCTTTGGACCTTGCAGGCGAACTTGGGATAGTCGGGCCTTTCAACATACAGTTCATAATAGAAAGCGGGAGACCGAGCATCGTTGAGCTTAACTTGAGGGCAAGCAGGTCGATGCCTTTTAGCTCGAAATCAGTTGGAATAGATATAATAGAGTACGCAGCGCGCGGGATATTTGATAGATTTGATTGGAATGGATTTATGGAACCAGTGCACAAATCTTTTGCAGTAAAAAGCCCGCAGTTCGCCTGGGGGCAGATTGCAGGGGCATACCCGCACCTTGGACCCGACATGAAGAGCACAGGGGAGAGCGCTTCGTTTGGCATTAGCATCGAGGATGCCCTGATAAAGAGCTGGCTTGGGGCAAAACCCAATCGCATTCCAGAGAAGTGCGCCCTGGTGTACGGGAAGGACAATCTCCAAGAGCTTTGCAGGACTGCGGATATTTTGTCAAAGCATGTTGACGTACTTACGATGAAAGGCTTGCAAGCCGGAGAGTATGATGCGCTTAATTGCAAGTCGCTATCGCAGATGATTGCCTCGGGAAAGATAGATTTGGTGGTAAGTGACGGATATCTCAGGAACATCGACCACCAAGTGCGTAGAGTTGCGGCAGACATGAACGTCCCCCTTGTGCTCAGCGCAAAGTTGGGGCAGGAGCTTGCGAAATCGATGTTCATTGAGAAATTGACTTATGACGAGATGAAAGAGTATTGGCGCTAATCATATTGCGACATCTGCGGATTTCACTATGTTCTTTTTGCCTATGACCCTGCGCAGGCTCGCTAGGACGTATTTATTGTACGCAGCATTTTGAGATGTTGTGGCATCAGAGACTATTTTGACGTCGATTTTTTTGTCGAATAGGTCCATTGCGGCCTTGCCTATGCTTACGTCGCTGTAAACCCCGCATAGGTATACAGTATTTGCCCGCCTTCGCTTAATCTCTTTGAGCATGTTCTTTGTTAATATGTTCAGCCCGTTATGAGTTATGGTCTTGAGATCAGAAAATCGGGCAAATTCACGCAGGAGTTCTTGGTCTTTCTTTCGCACGAATTTCGACCAGTGCAAGACGATATCAAATTCTGATCCCTTTTTGTCAACGAATTTTGTAAAGACCGCAGCTGTTTTGGCTTTTCCTAAAAGCATTTTTATTTTTGGGATAATTCGCTCTACATTATTATACCGAAATCCTTCCTGCATATCTACTACGATAAGTATGTTTGGCATATGAGCACGCTTTTTACAATGAGATATATTCAACAGGAATTTATAAAATCAACCTATTGGATTTGGCACATATGGCAATGCGAAGTACATAAACGGACCTGAATTTTATCCAGGCAAATACCAGCTCTCCGAAACAGTATCCGCGCAGTTCTCGTACGTCAGATAATATTTTATTTTGCATTTTTCTATTTCGATGCGAGATTGATTGCTGCAATTTTACTGCAATCAAAACTATAGATTCTGATCATGCAACCTAGTTGATGCCAGCTAGACTATTGCAGATATGAAAAACTGAAAAGCAGGATTAGGTAGCAAATGCCATTTGCGTAACGCATGGCTTTGTTAGCTGATTTACAGCGTGATTGCATCTGCAAGGTATCCTCCATCCACTACAAAGTCGTTCCCGGAAGATCCTATTATATCATAGACCCTGAAAGTATTAGCGATATATGCCGCGCTCGAGATTATTAGACGCAACATATATTGCCTAGTTTATTTCTTCGCATTTTGCATCAGTAACTTGAAAATTTGATTCGTTTTTAGATAATGTAGTAATGTGCATGAGTTTTATTTTAGATATTCCATAGTCACTTGTTTTTCTAGTTTCTATTAGATTTACATGGGCATAATCAAAATTGGATATATCACCAGAGGTTTTTCGGGTTCCATTCGAATTGTTGAAAACAACACCAGGATCAATAAATTTGATATTATCAAAACCTGCCAAGGGTAAGTAAGAGTTTGTTTTACCATCAAAAAGTTTTTCTACTATCCATTCTGCAGTTTCATGCGGAATGCCGTATCTTTTATGCACTGGAAAAGTTATGTTTTTGGAAAAATGTTGATTCTGAGTCTGATCAGTAAGTGAGAGTTTAAAAACATCAGAATTTTTATCCCCTCTAGTTATGCTTGCCTTTATAATATCCCCAGGGTATATCGCCATGTCTGGAATTTTTGTTGTGCTTTCTACATTTGACACATCAGGTATGGTTTCATAAAATGCGGTGTAAATTAGGTTTGCCGTAGGGTTTTTCTTATTATTAATAGATATTTCAGAATTAACGATTGCAGGATAATGTGCTAGTTGTACGCCTATTTGGATCAAAGATCTTTCTTGTTTAATACCGCCAATACCTAACCATATACTTACGGTTTGGATATTACTTAATTTTGTATCTAAACCATTTTTTGCATAATCGCATCCTTTAGTAATCTGGGGAACAGTAAATTTTCCCCTAACTCTGATTATCTGTCGCTCTGAGTTTTGAGAAGTGCTGACGTAGTAGCCAGCCCAATTTTCAGAATTCATATTGCTTGCTATAGTTATTGGCGTGTTTAAAGATACATTTTGAGGACATAGAGAATATGACACATTTGTAACAGATAGAATTGCAGAAGCACATAATGCCTGCATTACTTTTGCTGCATTCGCTTTTCTAAAAACAGATACTAAGTGAGCCTTTAGTTTATGTGTTTTTTCGTGCACTGATTTCTGCATGTTATTATGTATTAGAACCAGATATATAATATCCTGATAATTATTGGACAATCGACGAAATAGTATTGTTAATGTTGCCGAATTTGGGCCATACAATTTATGTCGACCAAGTTATTGATATTATGCTGTTGCTGGAAGAAGCTGATGTTGGTGCACTCCCTCCACCTTGTGTGTTTGTTACGCCGGTAACGATACTGGAGCTGTAGCTAGATCCACCACCGCCACCACCGCCACCGCCGCCACCTACCGTTGGGTCGCCTGAACTATATCCTGCACCGCCACCACCGCCGCCGTAGTAACCGCATCCGCCGTTTCCTCCACTTCCGCTATCA
>JAKAON010000057.1 GCA_021812185.1 Microcaldota archaeon | reverse complement strand
GGTGCTGCCGTTGTCTGCAAGTATCACTTCGATGTCCTTGAAACTTTGTTCCTTTATGGCTTTGAGAGTAGCAACTATGTACTTCGATTCGTTGTATACTGGTATTATTATGCTTATTTTAACCATGGTCCTCGTCCTCTGCTTTGCAAACCTACTGCAAAATACAATAGGAAACAATATAATCTAATACTTTAAAATACTGGTGGTTTGCTGGCAATCCTTTAGGAAAATGCACATCCAAATCTTGCCAAGTGCAATTCTAACATCCAAAGTGCCTAATAGAACTTTAACGCAATATCCTCAAAATCGCTAATGTTTGTGACATCTCCCAACAACTAACTGGCGTTGGCTTCCCCTGCATCTGCATGGACCGCATTTGCAGAGTATGTTTTCAGTTCTTCGACTACTGCCTCCCTTTGAGGTCTTACAAAATCTCCCTGAACGTGACTTCGGGAGTGTCCCTCCCTAGTTTTTGCAGTTTTGCTGCCAAAATTTGAACCTTTTGTGTCCAAAGCTCTATTGAGTATGTTTATCGATGCGTTGATGTCCCGATCTTCATTTAGACCGCATCCTTCGCAAAGGTAGATTCTCTTCGATAGCGGCATACTTTGGATATTGCCGCAATTGCTGCACGTCTTGGTTGTGTTCCTTGGGTCTACTTCAGTCACCTTCACACCGGCGCTTTCAGCCTTGTATGAGAGGAGCTGGAAAAACTTGTTCCATGAAGCGTAATTGATTGATTTTGCGAGACTGTGGTCCTTTACCATATTCCGAATCTGCAACTTTTCGACTGCGAATGAAGTGTATCCTAAATTCACGATTTTGTTCGTGACTTTTTGGAGATAGTCATTTGTCTGGTTGTTTGCGACTTCATATTCCCTGTTCAACTTGTCCTTTGCAAGTTGCCTTCTCTTTGAGCCTTTATACCTTCTTGCAACTATCCTCTGCCACTTTGCGATATGCTTCTCTTGTTTCTTCCTAAAATTTGGTTTGGTTATATTTGTTCCGTCCGAGAGGACTGCAAATGTCTTCAAACCGACATCTATCCCGACCGGATTCGTATCTTCCGCCTTTGGAACTTCAACCTCTTTTACAGTTGTGAAGATTGCGTAGTAGTTTCCTGCCACTTTCTTGATTGTGAGCGTCTTGGTTTTTCCCTCGATAGTTCTATGTTGTATTATCTTCATTGTTCCTATTCTTGAAACACGAAGTTTTCCTTTTTCGATTGAGAATGAACTATTATCCTGCGGGTATGTTAGTGACTTGTATCTGTCTCTTGACATGAATCTTGGAAAACCTTTTTTCGCTGTTCTTTTTTTGACCCTTCCAAAGAAATTTGAATATGCCTTTATTAATCGCAAAAATATGTCCTGCCTTGTCTGCGAATATAGTTTTAGGTATTTATCGTCCTCTTGAATTATCCCTTTTAGGTACTCATTGAATTGTGCCATTGAAACTTTCGTATTTCCGTCTTTGTAGGAGGATATTGACTTCTCAAGAAGTTTGTTGTAGAGTTGCTGGGAAAGAAGAAGCTTTTCATCTATCTCTGCTTGACGCTTGAAATCTGGATATATTTTGAATTTGTATGCTCTTGTGATATTCATATTATTTATATCGTCATTCATCGATATATCTTTTTGTCCTGCGGTGGCTTATATCCACATGACGCCGATCCTTGGTTGCGCCTTTTTGCACCTTGCCGTCGCAGTTTCAAAAATTTATGTAGTAAAAATGTATCACTACCTTTTTCTTCTCGTGTCACGACGGCAAAATCCAACCATCCTTTGACGTTATGTTTATATTCCACCATTAAAAGTAGGGGGTTTTACACCACGTTATATATATAAATCTATCCGATAATATAGTAGTGCCAATCAAAGGCACAACGCGCTCAACCATGTTTTCGGCTGGCTGTTGGAAAATTATTCGTCTTCAGGGTACATTATCAAAAATTATGTTGATTGTTATGGAGTATACTAAATTTGAGAAAGCAAGAATAGTTGGTGCACGCGCTTTGCAGCTCGCATTCGGTGCCCCACCTCTAATAAAAGTTCCTACAGGGGTTTCAAGCCCGCTGGATCTCGCAGAACTCGAATTCAACGACGACGCAATTCCTATTGTTGTAGTAAGACCACACGCTAAATAAGGTTATTATCATGTCCGACAATTACGATGTCATAGTCGCAGGCGCTGGAATAGCAGGAACACTTGCAGCAGCAGCTGCATCCAAAGGCGGAGCAAAGGTGCTTTTGGTAGACAGGAATACTGAAGATATAGTAGGCAGGAAGACCAATTGGGGGTGGGTATGCGGAGACGCTGTTGCAAAGACCCACATAGACATGATAGAAAGCAAGCTGAAGATAAATTTTGCAAAGCCCGAGCTGGATCACAGAGTAGACGGCGTATATGCCATAAGCCCGGACCTGAAGAAGAAGTTTCTATTCGAAGGTGAAGGCTACAGCCTCAACAGGCCCGCGCTTGCAAGAAAATTGCTTAAACTTGCCATACATCACGGCGCACAGTACGTGCAGGGATACGGGATAGACGGGCCTTTGCTAGACGGCATGAATGTCACAGGGGTGTTTGGAAGGGACAGCAACCAAAAGCCATTTGAATTTAAAGGAAAACTTGTGATCGACGCGCTTGGAATATCCAGCATGATAAGGAGAAAGCTTCCCCAAAACGATTACGTTGAAAGGGAGGTGAACCTAAGCGACGTAGAATCTACTGGTAGATACATATGCGATTTCGAGCAGGACGGGGAGGACCTTGCATATTACGATCCAAACAATGCACTAATACATCTCAATCAGCAACTTGCACCTGGAGGTTACGGGTGGGTATTCCCAAGGTCCGACCACAGGCTTAACATAGGGCTCGGTGTAGAGAAGGCAAGCCTTGACATAAGGAACAAGAAGCTAAACGAGAAAGACACGCTTCACACTCTTATAGACAAGTACGTTAAGTGGAATCCGCTTATAAAGAGCATAAAGATAGTGGAGGATGACAACAATGGGAAAGGATACTGGTCCGTTCCTGTCAGGAGACAGATGGACAGCTTGGTGTTCAATAATTACCTCGGCGCTGGAGATAGCATGGCAATGCCTAACCCAATAAGCGCAGGGGGCATAGGCCCTGCAATGGTGGCAGGATACCTTGCAGGCGAGAGCGCAGCGCAGGCAATAGAAGAAGGAGACACGAGCATAGAATCGCTATGGAGATACAATCTCAAGTACAACGAGGAATACGGGAACAAGACCGCTGGGCTTGAGGTGTTCAGGATATACCTTCAGTCAATGAACAACGATCTCATAAACTACGGGATGAGGAACTTCATAACTGAGCAAGAGGCGATAGATATGAGCTACGGCAGAGTGCCAGAACTCACGATCGCATCAACATTCCAAAAGATGCTAAGCGGAATACAGAACATAGATGCCTTTAGGAACCTTATGCTCGTTTCAAAGAAGATGAAGACGCTAAATGCGCTCTATGCAAAGTACCCTAAGAGTCCAAAGGCGTTCAAGCCATGGCGCGATGCCGTTGTTGCGGAAATACGAGAGGCAAAAGAGAAATTCAAGCCAAATCCGATATAACTTGCAGCGCTATTTTTAATGCAGTGCCGTTTCGTCGCTAATCAGAAATATGCAATCCTCCATAGCTCCAATAATCAAACCATATTCGACCTGATCGATTCCTGCTCAAATGCTATGTCTTTAGCATTGCCTATTTTTCTGCCTGCAAAATCCAGCACAGTTGCAGAGTCAAAATCAAATATCCTATTTCTAAAAATCGGCATGGCATTGATCGTAAGGCGTGTTATCTCTGTGCCATAAATGAGCCTGTTGAAGGCAGGCAGCATTAGCATCTTCGCACTCATATCTCCTCTGCCAAGATACTTGCCACTCCCACTGCTCTGCTTTGCCCTCTTGCACGAAATAAACACCTTATCAAGTCCTCCCTCACGTCTTATTGCAAAATGCCCGTGAGCTGAAAACAAATATTTCTTCGAAAGCGCCTTCTGGCTAGGTATCCCATTCCCGTGCATAAATGCAAAATCGCCTAAAAGCACCTCGCGCTCTATCTTCGCGCTCACTCCCATCCTATCAAGGACATCCTCAAGGTGTCCGTCATGGTTCCCCTTTGCGATTATTATTTCGCGCCTATCTAAACTGGAAAAGAAATCCTTCAGCGCACCAAGCTCAGCTGTATCGGGAAATCCTATCGCATTCTTCACATCCCCCAAAAATATCACCTTGCCTGCACCGACCATATCACATGTTTTTGAAATTGACTGCGCGTTCAAAGTTGAGGCATGCCTAAAATGCACACCCATCTTCTCATATTTACCCTCTATCCCGATATGCATGTCTCCAACAATCAGTGCGCCGATGCTTTTTACGAATGCCGCATTTGTGCCCTTGATTATGTACGTCTCCCCAAAAACTCTTGCAAGATAGCTTCTCACATCCAAGCACCTTCGAAACACAATGAAAAAACTCTCAGTAAAAACATATATATCCTTGAT
>JAKAON010000011.1 GCA_021812185.1 Microcaldota archaeon | reverse complement strand
AAGATTTTAGCGGACCAGTATATAATTTTAGCGTCAATAAGGATGAATCGTATTTAGTACGAGGATTTGCGGTTCATAATTGCACGGCACCAATATATTCCAGCTCTTCGTTGCACTCAGCGGTGGTGGAAATAGTCGTGCACAAGAATGCTCACGTAAGGTATGTTACAATTCAGAACTGGTCAAAGAACGTTTACAATCTCGTTACACAGCGCGCTTTTGTCTATGAGAACGGCGCTATGGAATGGATTGATTGCAATATAGGCAGTAAGATTAACATGAAATATCCTTCGATATTCTTGAAGGAAAGAGGATCCAAAGGAGAGATAGTTTCTGTTGCAATAGCAGGAGAGCATCAGATACAAGATAGTGGAGGTAAAATATACCATCTTGCACCAGACACAACTTCGAAATTGATATCCAAGGGCGTGTCTAAGGGCAGCGGAGTTGCAAGCTACAGAGGGCTCATGCACATAGACAAGCGTGCTACAAACGTAAAGACTTCGGTAAGATGTGATTCGCTTCTTCTTGGAGACGGCGCAAAGGCAAACACATATCCTTACATGGAAATAAACAGCAACGATGCGACAATAGCGCATGAGGCTTCTGTGAGCAAGATAAGCGATGAGAATTTATTCTACTTGATGTCAAGGGGAATAAGCGAGGAAGATGCGGTTGCAACAATTGTTTTCGGATTCATAAACGATCTCACTGAAGTTCTTCCGCTTGAATATTCACTTGAGCTAAAGAGGCTCATTAAACTTGATACTGCAGGTTCGGTTGGATAGGTGCTTTTTTGGAATACAATGATTTTCTTTCGGATGCCAAAGGCAATTATAAAAAGCTCCCAGAAGAGAAATCCGAGTTATACAAAAAAAATTATATCCACATTCCGGAAGAGTATGTCGAATTTATTGACTTTGAATCAAACGCAAATTACGGTGCAAGCGATGAATTTGCAATCAGGTCATATGAAAAGGGAGTGGCAGAAAGAATGGGCATACGCTTCGATCTTGTCGTAGGGAGTAATTTTGTTTCAGTACCTAAAAACATGCACATTGAGATTTTGGAAGCAGGGAGTATGGAAAAGGAATTCTTTGATAACAAACTTTTCAAGAGCGTAGATGACAAATTTGCTGCACTGATAAACGCAAAAACAGAAAAAATAATAAGAATAAAACTTGGGGAAGGTGAGAAAGAAAATTTCAATATAATGTTTGTAAACACATCAAGGCAACTGTTTTCGCAAGTGATTTGCGAAGTTGCTGAAGGAGCTGAATTGAACCTCTTCGAATGGCACGGTTCGGATGCACAGCGAAGTTCAGTGCAAGGGATAATAAATGAGACCAAAATAGAGGAGATGGCAAAAATGAATTTGGTTGTATTGCACAACGAGAATGAGAATACAGCAGTCCTTGACATGCATCGGGGCACAGTGAAATCCCATGGATCTCTTGTACAGCATTTCGCATATATAGGAGGCAGGATAACAAGAGCGAGGGGGTCAGTTGATTTGAATGGCAGTGGGGCGCACACAGACAATGCGGAGATAGTGCTTGGCACATTGGATCAAAAGATGGACATATGCACAGACATAGTAAATGCCGCAAAGGGATCGCTTGCATTGCTGGATTCAAAAGCAGTACTTTCAGACACTTCAAGATGCATACTTAAGGGATTTGCAAGCATTAAGGATGGCGCAATTGCATCAAGATCATTTGTGCATGAGAGAGGATTGCTTCTGGATAACACTGCGAAGATAGACTCTATACCTGGAATGAGCGTGGATGAGTACGATGTAAAGGCGACACACTCCTCCGCAACTGCCCCCATTGATGAGGAATCTTTGTTCTACTTAAGTTCAAGGGGAATGAACAAGACTCAGGCCAACTTATTGCTGGTTGACGGATTCCTTGGGAGCAATATAACAAAGATAAAAGACACAAGATTGGTATATGCAATATCATCAATACTGCATGACAAGGTAATTAACAAGAAATGCGGAATTGTTCCTGAATTAAGTAAAGAGATCATGCTCATAGAGACAGGAAATGAAGAGGATGGTGAGAGATTGCTTGAGGAGCACTACAAGTATAGATGATGTTGATTTGGTTGATAGCATGATTTTGGAGATAAAGAATCTGCACGTTTGCGCAGAGGACAAGGAGATAATAAAGGGCATTGATCTTAAGATAGCCGATGGGGAATTCCACGTACTGATGGGACCTAACGGGTCGGGAAAGACAACTTTGGGCAAGGCAATCATGGGATACCCTAAATTAAAAGTGACCCAAGGGGACATACTTGTTGATGGAAAGAGCATACTTGAACTCAAGACTGATGAGAGGGCGAAACTCGGAATATTCCTGCAGTTCCAAAATCCCGTGGAGATAGACGGGATAGGATTTGTGAACTTCATCAACGCCTCGCACGGAGCTATAAATGGACCCACAAAAGACGTAAAGAAATTCTTGAGCGAGATTAAGGAAAGGTCGCAGAGATTGCATATGAAAGATGGCATTCAAAAAAGGTCGCTCAATCAGGGATTCTCTGGAGGAGAGAAGAAGAAAGCGGAGATACTTCAGATGGGAATGTTAAGGCCGAAATTTGCGATACTTGACGAGCCTGATTCGGGACTTGACATAGATGCGATAAAAGTAGTCGCAGAAAACGTAAATGAGATAGCAAAAGAAAATGGCACTGGACTTCTCGTCATCACCCACTACAGCAGAATACTAAATTACATGAAACCGCAGTTCGTGCACATAATGTCGAGTGGAAAGATAATCGCGGAAGGGGATTCTAGCATAATAAAAACATTAGAGGAGAAGGGATACGAAGCGTTTGTAAATGAAGGGTGATTTTATGGCGAAGCTTGATGCTAGGAAGATAAAGAAGGATTTCCCGATACTGGGCACCAAGATGAATGGCAAGGTACTGGCTTACCTAGACAGCGCTGCGACATCCCAAAAGCCCAAGCAAGTAATTGATTCAATTTCATATTATTACAAAAATTATAACGCAAACATCCACCGAGGCATATACAAAATTTCGGAGAAGGCAACGGAAGCATATACCAAATCCAAGGAGGACCTTGCAAAATTCATTAATGCCAAATCGTATAGGGAAGTCGTATTTCTTAGGAATGCCACGGAGGCGATAAATCTAGTTGCACTCTCATGGGGAGACGCAAATGTCAAGAGAGGGGACCATATACTCACAACCCCCATGGAACATCACAGCAATATGGTGCCATGGCAACTGCTTGCAAAAAGGAAGGGGGCGCACCTTGATTATGCAAACCTTTCTGAAAATTCATTTATTGACATGGAGGATCTTGGGGAAAAGCTTGAGATGGAACCGAAAATAGTTGCAATAACAGAGGTATCTAATGTCCTTGGAACAATAAATGATGTGAAGAAAATTACCGAGATGGCACATAAGGCAGGGGCAGTTGTTTTAATAGATGGCGCGCAATCGGCCCCCCACATGAAAGTCGATGTGCAAAAGATTAATTGCGATTTTTTTGCCTTTTCGGGGCACAAGATGCTTGCTCCATCAGGAATAGGCGCACTTTATGGCAAGGAGGATGTGCTCGACTTGATGAATCCGCTCTTTGGAGGCGGAGAGATGATACGCAGCGTGACGCTTGAAGGGGCTACATGGAATGATTTGCCGTGGAAATTCGAGGCAGGAACACAAAATATCGAAGGAGCGATAGGATTTGGAGAGGCGATAGGATATTTGAATAAGATAGGTATGGATAAAGTAAGGAAACATGAAGAGGATATAACAAGATACGCTATGGAAAAGCTAGGGGAAATAGATAGAGTTAAAATCTATGGACCTACATCTAAACAGATGAATAAGAGAGGGGGGATAGTATCCTTTAGTGTAGATGGAATACACCCTCACGATGTGTCTCAGGTCTTTGACAGCGAGGGGATTGCGATACGTAGCGGACACCATTGCGCAATGCCGTTGGTGACACAGATGCTTGGCAATTCGGCGCTCTCCAGAATGAGTTTTTACATATATAACGAGAGAGAGGATATCGACAGGGCAGTGCACGCGATTCACAAGGCAAAGAGGATATTTGGAAAATAGATAGTTGCATGGAAACTAAAACGCTCAAATTAGTCATAAAAATACTCAAGCGCAAGTATAGGAGCGAATTGAGGACACAGCTTATCCACAAGAACACTACAGAGTTGTTTGTAGCTGCTCTTCTATCCCCGCAGTGCAGCGACTTGCAAGTGAACAAGACAACAAAAGAGCTATTCAAGCAGTTCAAGACAATAAGCGATTATGACAAAACAAATCTTAAAACGCTGCAGGGCCATTTGAAAGGTTTGAACTACTACAAAACAAAGGCAAAAAACCTAAAGAAGGCAGCACGTAGGATAGTCGCACGTTACGGAGGGAAGATACCTCAACGTCTTGATGACCTGATGACATTGCAAGGGGTTGGAAGGAAGGTCGGCAACGTGATACTTTCGGAAGGGTATAATATATACGAGGGGATTGCGATAGATACCCATTGCATAACCGTAGCAACGAGGCTTAAGATAGAGCGTACTGGAAAACCCGAAAAAATTGAGAGCAGATTGATGCATCAACTCGATAGGAAGTATTGGCGTGATGTTTCGAACTTGTTCATAGCACTTGGAAGAGATACCTGCAGATCGCGCAAAAAGGAGTGTGAAAGATGCGTGCTAAACAAAATATGCCCTTCAAGCGATGTTATCGTAGGCACGAAAGCATTTGCTTAAATTTATAAGAGTTGCTACTTTAATTATTATTGCTGCGCAATTATTTATGATTTAGTGTGAGCAGTACCTAGTAGAACTTGGGTGGATTTATGAAAAAAGAGATAGATGATATAATTAACGTGGAGAAGACGGAGGAAATGGCCAAGAGCGCCGCAGAGCATGCTAAAAAGAAAGCTGCAGATGCAGTAGATAGCGCAAAGAAGAAAGCCCAGGATATGATAAGCGACGCAACGAATGCGGCAAAAGAATCTAAGGAGAATTCGATAAAAAATGCAATAAAGAACCTGGAAAGGGAACATGAGAGGGTTTTGAGCGCTGCGAAAAAGGAGGCTGCGAAGATAAAGAACATGAAAATAAGCAAGAATGCTATTGAGAATATTAGAAAAAGGGCAGTAAGCAGGATACTTGGTGAATGACGTTGCTTAGAACCGCTCCGATGCAAAAAGTAAGGATAATATCACTGCAAAGTACGAAGTACGAACTTGTGAAGGCTTTGCATAATGAAGGCGTACTTGACGTAAGAAAGAGCAAAAAGGAGATGGGCGATGACGCCCCCCTTGCACATTTGCCCCGGATATCTGAGCTGTTGGTCAAGTTCAAGAGCGCCGAATCTGTGCTCAAGGGGAAGATTAAGATTAATAAGATAAAATTCAGCGAGAAGAAGCATCTGAAGCTTGAGGAATTAATAAAGGAGTGCGAGAAATCAGATTTTATACCCGAAATATTCAAGCTTAGTGACAAAGAGAGGGAGCTTGACGAAGAGATAGCAAGCATTGACGATTCGATAAAGATAGCAGAGATGTTTCGCGGAACCGGGATAGATTTCTCGATGATTAAGAGCGACCTGCTCAAGTTCACTGCATTTACAATAGAAAAAAGGCACGCCCAAAAAGTACGGGAGATGCTTGAAAAACACAAAAAACTTAATTATGAAATAATTGAGAAGAGTCTTGGAAAGAGGACGCTTATTTTTATTGCATACGAGGCTTCTGATGCGAATATTGTCAATGATGTGCTTAGGGATTTCAAAATAATTGAGATAGATCTTTCAAACAAGCTGCTCTTTGGCAGTGAAGAGAAACTTTCATACGAGCTTGGAAAGCTACGGGAGAAGAGCCTTAATGAGAAGGGTAAGGTGGATTCCGAACTCATGAAAATTGCAAGTAAGGAGCTTGGGAGGATTGTACAGCTAAGGGAGATGCTTGAAGTTGAAGTACAAAGAGCTAGTGTGAGCATCTACTTCAAAAAAACTCAGGCAACATTTTGCGTTGAGGGATGGGTGGCAAAGAAGAGGCTTGCAGAACTTGAGGGTATAGTCAAGAGAGTAACGAAGAATAGATATGTATTTGAAGAGATATCCCCAGACGAAGGCGAGATGGCACCTACACTTAGCACAAGGCCGAAATGGCTTGCGTCTTTTGACTACATGATGGAGTTCATGTCAATACCAAGAAGCGACGAGATAGACCCCACATGGATATTCATATTCTCATTTCCGATATTTTACGGGCTCATGGTTAGCGATGTCGGGTATGGGATAGCATCTTTTATATTCGCATACCTGCTCACAAAAGTGACTGATCAAGATGGCTTGCTGTACCACACGGCCAAGATATGGCAAATAGCAGCAGTTGCTGCCATATTCTTTGGACTTCTCTCAGATCAGTACTTCGGATTCCAGTTGGGACCGCAGCTTGGGCTTTCTCATTTAATAGTGTTCGACTGGTTCACGAACGTGACTAGCGTTTTGCTGCTTGCAATAGGCTTCGGGCTTGCCCAAGTAATACTTGGTCTCGTGTTTGGATTCTTCAACAAAATGCACCATAAAGAGAAAAAACTTGCATTCAGCAAAATAACTTCCATAATAGCAATACTTACAGGTACGATTGCCGTAGCAGGTGGGCTCTTTGGAATGTTTAGCGGAGGGGTGACAGTTGCAACAGCCATAGTAACAGTAATTGCGATAATACTAACTGCGCTGCTCAGCGGCATCGAGGCAACAGAGACCCTCAATTTGATAACGCACCCGCTTAGCTATGCAAGGTTGCTGGGATTTGGGATGGCAAGCGTGATAATAGCAAGTCTTATCGACAAATGGTTTACGCCTAGCCTTGCAGCAGGACCGATATCGTTTGTTTTGACATTAATAGTCTTTATATTACTTCACTTCTTTAATATGATACTGACGATATTCGAAGGCATTGTGCAGAGCGCAAGGTTGAACTTCGTTGAATTCTTCTCGAAGTTCTTTGCTGGAGGAGGAGTGAAGTTCCAGCCATTTGGCTATAGGAGAAAGTACACGCGCGAAGATCGAGATTGATACTAAAATATAGGTGATTTATTTGGCAATAGGATTGGAAGCTGCAGTCGCAGCAATTGGAGCAGGAATTGCAATAGCAGGAGGGGCAATAGGCACTGGAGTCGCGCAGTCGGCAATAGGGGCGGCAGGACTTGGACTCATAGCTGAAAAGCCAGAGGAGATGGGGAGAGTTCTTCTCTTCATGGTCATACCTGAGACACTCCTGATATTCGGGTTCGTCATAGCTATACTTATAATGCTTCAGGCAGGGATCGTATGATCCTTGCTTTAAGCTAGGTGATTTGCTATGTCACTAGAAGCGCTACAAAAGGAAATTGAGAAGAAGGGCAGAGACGAGGCCAAGAGCGTCGAGGATATGGCGCATAAGGAGGCGTCGCTCATCTTTGATGAGGCAAAAAAGCACGCAAAGAGCATAGATGCCCAAGTCAAAGAAGCTATAAAACAGGAGGTATCTAGGCTCCAAAACGAGTACGCAGCTAATTCTGATCTTGCAAGGAACACGATACTGGTCAGCGCAAGAGATGCAGTAGTAGACGGTGTGTTTGAAAAGGTCAGAAAGGACGTGGCCCAGGATTTAAGGGAAAGGCAAAGGAAGATCTTCGAGAATGCGGCAAAGATGGCAAAGCAGATAGGGCCTATCGAAAAGATGAGATACGTGATCAACAAGAAAGACTCTGATTTTGTCAAGGGGTGGAAGGGAAATGTAGAATTTAGGGATATGGTAGGCGGAGTCATAATCTACTCTGAAGATTCTAAAGTGAAGATAGATGCAAGCATTGATACCATGATTGAAAACAACACGGATATGATAAAGACGATAATAAACGATGTTGTGCACCATCCGAGAAAATCCTCTGGCAACGCAAAAAAACCTAAGGCAGGTAGAAGTGCAAGGAAAGCCATGAATAAGCAATCAAAGAAAGCGAAGTCTGCAAAATCTGCAAAGAGGATTTCAAAACCAAAAAGAGTGAATAGAGCAAAAGCGAAGAGAAAGAGATGATTTTATGCTATATGGCTATGAGGCAGCTGCATTATACGGATATTCCACAGCTAGGGTAAAGGCTATGGAGTCCAAGCTGATACGCAGCGAGACCCTCGACCATATGTTGGCTGCAAAGGACACATCGAGCATAATAGGAATGCTCTTGCAGACAAATTACAAGCAGTACATAGAGCAGTTCGGAGGCGTCTCTGCCATGGACAAGCTAATCGATTCTGCACTGAGCAAGAGCCTTGGGGACGAGACCAGCAAACTTATCACCATAGCACCGCTTACACAAAAGAAAGTAGCAAGGGCAGTATTTGGAAAATGGGACATTTACAACATAAAGCTCGTGATTGAGGCGAAGGCATCTGGAAAAAAATTCGATGATATAGAGAGATACGTTGTAGATTCGAATTACGTTAGCAAGAAACTTGTGAGAGATGCTATGCTTGAAGGCAACGTCGAGAACACGATATCTAAGCTTATGCAGAATTCACATTATGATGAGATACTTAAGGAGGCGCTAAACGTTTACAAGAAGACAAACAGCATAATGTCCGTGAACGGAGCAATTGACAAGATGTATTACATGCAGCTGAGCAACATAATCTACAAGCTTGTAGATGTTGATCCTTGGGCAAACAACCTCATCAAAAAGGACATAGACATGAAGAATGCGCTTCTTTTGATACGGGCAAAGAAGTACTCGCTGAAGTTTGAGAGCATAAAGGAGTTTCTCTCATTCAACGGAAACGTAAGCCCTGAAGAGTGGCAGAAGACGTATGATGTTTCGAAAGATTTCCGTGGATTTTTGGAGGAGATAAAGGTATTTGATTTGAAGAGCGCGATAGGAGTATATGAAAGCAGCAAGAACAAGTCGCTACTGATATTTGAGATAGCTATACGAAACGAGATATTCAAGGATGGGATACGTGTGCTAAAGCACAGCGTGCTCTCGTTCGGATCCCTTGTTGCATACTTCTACCTAAAAGAGATAGAGGTATTTTCGCTTAGAGTACTTATAAAAAGCAAGGCATACGGGCTGAGCGATGATGAAGTGAAGAGGATGATTGTTTGGAGGGCAGGATGAAGGAAGGAAGCGATTATAAAGTTGCGGTCATTGGAGACCAGCTTTTAGTGAGAGGGTTCAAACTTGCCGGAGTAAAGGAGGCCCACATTGCGGAGACTACTGATGATGCAGAGCAATCGCTTAGGAACATGTTTGAGAAAGATGGGATAGGCATCATAATAGTATCTGAAAATGTAATAGGCAGGATAAAGGACAGGAGACTTCTATACAAGATAGATAACTCACTTGTCCCTTTGGTTGTAGAGGTGCCTGCATACGGACAGGAAGAGAGGCATGCAGACACGCTCAGAAACCTTGTAATGAGAGTAATAGGAATTGATATTCTTGCAAAACGTAATAAGAGTTGATTAAATTGGGAGCAATAGAAAAAATATCTGGACCACTTGTTGTAGCAAAAGATATGCTTGGAAGCAGCATGTACGACGTTGTCAGAGTAGGCAATCTTGGACTTGTAGGGGAGATAATTCAATTGATAGGAGAGAAGGCAGTAATACAGGTTTATGAAGATACAAGCGGGCTAAGGCCCGGAGAAGAGGTAGTGTCTACAAGCGACCAATTGTCTGTAGAGCTCGGGCCTGGACTGCTCACAAAAATATACGACGGAATACAAAGGCCGCTTGACAAGATAAGGGATAAGAGCGGGGATTTCATTGCAAGGGGAATAAATGTAGAAGCACTTGACAAGAAGAGAAAGTGGAAGTTCGTAAAGGAGGGGAGCCTCAAGAGCGGATCGAAGATCAAGGAAGGAATGACCCTTGGTTTTGTCCAAGAAACAGAACTTATTAAACATAAGATACTTGTTCCAAAAGGAATTAATGGTACACTTGAATCACTTAAGGAGGGAAACTTCGCGATAGTGGATCCGATAGGCTCTGTTAGAACAGAGAAGGGAAAGGTAACGCTTACAATGATGCAGAGAAGGCCGGTGAGAAGACCTGCACCGTACACTGAGAAGTTCGGAACAGACACCCCTCTTATCACAGGAATGCGGATCATTGACACATTCTTTCCAGTAGCAAAGGGAGGGACAGCGGCAATTCCAGGACCTTTTGGAAGCGGAAAAACCGTAACCCAGCAGTCACTTGCAAAATATGCTGACAGCGATATTGTTATTTATGTCGGATGCGGAGAGAGAGGAAATGAGATGACGGAAGTTCTAACTGAGTTCCCCGAGCTTAAAGATCCGAAGACCAAGAGACCGCTCATGGAGAGAACAGTGCTTATTGCAAACACAAGCAACATGCCAGTAGCTGCAAGGGAGGCAAGCATATACACTGGAATTACGATTGCGGAATACTTCAGGGACATGGGATACGACGTTGCGCTCATGGCGGACTCCACGTCAAGGTGGGCGGAGGCAATGAGGGAGATATCTGCAAGGCTTGAGGAGATGCCTGGAGAAGAAGGATATCCAGCGTATTTGCCAAAGAGGCTTGCCGAATTTTATGAGAGGGCGGGAAGGGTAAAGGCGCTCAACGGGGACGTTGGATCTACGACGGTTGTAGGGGCGGTCTCCCCTGCAGGAGGAGATATATCAGAACCAGTATCCCAAGGTACGCTTCGTGTGGTAAAGACATTCTGGGCACTTGACGCAGCTCTTGCAAACTCTAGGCACTTCCCATCGATAAACTGGCTTACGAGCTACTCACTTTATTTCGATAACCTTGCTGATTGGTACACTAAGAATGTTGGTGAGGAGTTCAACGCAGCAAGGATAAAGGCAATGAGCCTGCTTCAACGAGAGGCCGAACTCAAGGATATCGTCCAATTGGTTGGAGCAGATGCCCTTCCTGACCCTGAAAGAATGATTCTTGAAGTTGGAAGGATTCTAAGAGAAGATTTCATGAGGCAGAACGCCTACGACGAGATGGATGCATATACAAGCCTTTCAAAGCAAAGCGAGATGCTCATAACAATGCTCAGCTTCGGCGATCAGGCAATAGAAGCCGCAAAGAAGGGAGTGAGCGCAGATAAGATAGTCAAGATGGCAGTCAAAAGCAAGATCTCGAGGATGAAGGAGATTCCCGAAGCAGGCATAAAGAAGGGGGCCGAGGACTTAAGGAAGGAGATCAAGGAGGAATTTGCAAAGCTCTTGAAAGCAGAGGTATACGAGGAGAAAGAGTGATCATATGAAATTCGAGATAGATTATAAGACGATTGACAGGGTTGCAGGACCGCTTGTTGTAGTAAAGAAGGTTGGAAATGCAGGTTACAACGAGATAGTCAAGATAAGACTTGGCAACGGCGAGATAAAGCTTGGGCAGGTTCTTGAGACATCCGACCAATATGCAGTGGTTCAAGTATTCGGGCAGACTGGAGGAATCAACATTGACACGACTAGCGTGAGCTTCCTTGGCGAAACATTCAAGATAGGGGTTAGTGAGAACATGCTCGGAAGGATATTCGACGGGCAAGGAAAACCTAGGGACGGAAACGCAGTGGTATCCAGCGAGGAGAAGAAGGACATAAATGGAGAACCGATAAATCCTGCGTCAAGAGCTATGCCTGCAGACTTCATCGAGACAGGCATATCAACAATAGACGGACTTATTACACTTGTAAGAGGGCAGAAATTGCCAATATTCTCGTCTTCAGGTATGCCGCACAACCAACTTGCAGCCCAGGTTACAAGGCAGGCAAAGGTGAAGAACAGCAGCGAGAATTTCGCAGTAGTGTTTGCGGGAATAGGAATAACATACGATGATGCAAGGTATTTCATAAATGATTTCACAAAGACAGGGGCGCTAAAGAGAACTGTTGCATTCATCAACCTTGCAGACGACTCGAGCATTGAGAGGATTCTGACCCCAAGGCTTGCATTAACAACAGCAGAATATCTTGCATACGAGAAGGGAATGCACGTGCTCGTGATACTTACGGACATGACAAATTACTGCGAATCGCTCAGGGAAATCGCAAGCGCAAGAGAGGAGGTTCCTGGAAGAAGAGGGTACCCAGGTTACATGTACACTGACCTTGCAAGCTTGTATGAGAGAGCAGGAATGATAAAGGGGAGGAAGGGGAGCATAACGCAGCTCGACATCCTCACGATGCCTGGAGACGACGTAACGCACCCGATACCGGACCTCACAGGTTATATTACAGAGGGCCAGATCTACTTAAGCAGGGACCTTCACAAGAAGGATATTTATCCGCCAATCAATCCGATAGGTTCGCTCTCAAGGCTTAAGAACAACGGAATAGGGAACGGGAAGACAAGAGAGGACCACGGAAACGTAGCAGACCAACTATATGGAGCATATGCGAGATCTCAGGAGGCAAAGAACCTCAGCTCGATAGTCGGGGTTGACGCGCTTGGTGACATTGACAAGATGTACCTTAAATTCGGCGAGCAATTCGAAGCCAAGTTCATAAGGCAAGGGAATTATGAGGAGAGAAGCATAGAGAGAACTCTTGAAATAGGATGGGAATTGCTCTCAGAGCTTCCGGAGGACCAGCTTACAAGAATAAAGAAGGACTACATAGCAAAGTATTACAAGCCAAAGAAGGCATGAGGCTATGGCACGAACCAACCCAACAAGGATAAACCTGATAAACCTCAGGAAGAATATAGTGCTAGCAAAGAAAGGGTACGATCTCCTCAAGAGAAAGCGCGAAGTCCTTGTGATAGAGTTTCTCAAGGTACTCCAAGACTCTACATATGACAGGAACTACATGCTCGAAGTCCTAAACAATGCTTACAAGACAACGGCAATAGCAAGCACGTATATTGGAGACTTTGAACTTGAACAGGCAAGCGCATATGTTGACGAGACAAATCCGGTCCATATAAAGATAAAGAACATCATGGGAGTAAAGGTTCCCGAGATACAATCAGGAGCACAGAGCCAAAGTGAAACACTCAACATGATGCAACAGAGCATCGCAGTTAACGACGTCAGCGACTCGTTCAAAGATCTGCAGAAGATAGTTATTGATATAGCGAAAAGGGAACAGAGCATGAAAAGGATAGTGCTCGAGATAGAGAAAGTGAAGAGGAGGGTTAACGCGCTTGACTATATTTTGCTCCCGAACTTAAAGAAGGAGGCAAAGTATATACAATTCAGGCTTGAAGAAATAGACAGGGACACTTTTTCTGCACTCAAGCACGTGAAGAAGAAACTTTCAGGCAAGAATCAGGAGACACAAGCCAGCTAAATTTAGTAAATGTTGATTGGATGGTAAATGCATGTCTATACAGCGGCGGCAAGGACTCCACACTTGCGCTCCACAAGGCAGTGCGCATGGGAATAAAGATGGATCTTTTGATAACGATGCAGCCAGATAGGACTGACAGTTATATGTTCCACCACCCGAATACGAGATGGACCAAGATGCAAGCGCAGGCACTTGGAATAAGGCATGTATTTTCGACGACGCATGGAGAGAAGGAACTTGAATTAAAGGATCTTGAGGAAACCTTGATTAAAAATGATGTCACGCTCCTTGTTACTGGAGCCACGTATAGCAAGTACCAGGCAGATAGGATAGCGAAGATACTTGAAGACAACAATATGGAAAGCGTAAACCCGCTCTGGCATATAGAGCCACTTGACGAGCTAAATGAGCTTGCATCCGATTTCGATGCCATAATAACATCAGTATCTGCAGAGGGATTCGATGAATCGATGCTTGGAAAGAGGATAGATAAGGAGATCATAGGTAAGTTACAAGAACTAAACAAAAAATACGGGGCAAATATGCTATTTGAAGGAGGGGAGGCAGAATCATTCGTGCTTGATGCGCCGCTTTTCCAAAAACGGATTGAGATTTTGGACGCGAAAAAAGAATTCTCAAAGGGAAGAGGAACTTTTATCATAAATGATGCAAGACTTGCCCAAAAATAGGCTTTGCAATAAGAAAAAGTTTGGTGTTGGATTATTTTGGCCTTCCGGGGATTTCACTTCACATAATATAATTTTGCAAGAGCCATTTTACCCTCTCCTTGTATCCATTCCGGAAATTGGCCTTGGGGGGAAGGCGAGAGCAGGAGCTGCCATGACGGGCAGGACGTAATATTGTCGGTTGCTGCTATTGGAGGATATGAAGGCAGCACCACGTATGAACCGCTTGGAAATATGGAGCAATTGACGAATGACGCATACGGGATGAACCTGACGTCATTGTTGAATTTTGAATATATGTTTATGCTCGGATCGGAGTTGGGGAAATATATCCTTGCAAAGCTAGATACGCCAGAGAGGTAATTAGAGATTGCAATCTGATCATACCTTTGATATACTACTACTTGGTGCCAGTTTAAGTTTATTGGCACAGATGTTGCTATAAGGAAAGCGATTATTACGAATGCGAAAACGCTTGTTATGTATTTGCTCTTCAAAGCGTTGTCCTGGACGAGTTTTGCAACAGCCATGCCTAATGTAACCACGAGAGGGACAGCTATTATCATCAAGAACCTATCGAGCCTATAACTAAGCAGGTACTCGAAAGGAGACAATGATATATGCATGGGCCCAAATTCCAGGTACAGAAAACCTGCGATTAGGAAGAATAATGGGAAATATGCCCTCTTCTCCTTCGTCGCTGCCAGATATATGATTGCGGCAACCAGGACATAGAAATAAAACCCTGTGGACGTGTTTTGATCCGTCGATATTACGTACTGAACCATGTTCGGTATGGATATACCTGCAATTCCCTGGAACGCCATAGCAGAAGACAATTGAGAGTAGAAGTGGTAGGGGAACATCACGTTGAAATAGAACATCGGATCCACATTTGTGGATGGTATTGTATTGATTCCGCCAACTGCACTATAAAAGTGCAAGTTGACATCGAAGGTTATGAGGGGATTATTTGCATTTAAGTAGTTGAATGCCATGAGAATTATAAGCGCGATGGCAATTCCGTAAGCAAAATGCATTGACACGCGGTCTATCTTTATCCTCTTGCAAATGACTTCTATCGCCAAATAGAGCACTACGATTATGCCCACAGCTGCAGCTTCAGGAGAGACTAGAAACGATGCGACGAGCAGTATGCCGCTTGCGGCATACCACATGCCAGATTTCCTTCTTTGAGCATATAGGATAGAGAGAAGCGCAAGAGAGGTGAGAAATGCGAGTGGAATGTCCTCGTTTATTGTTGATGAATACACCACAATTAAGGGGAAGAAAGCCGCAAGCGCGGCGGCAGACACTGCGGCAAGGTTGTTGAAGAGCTCTTTTGCCATGAAGAACGAGACTATTATTATCCCTATGTATGAAGTTATGTCCCATGCGGAGGAGCTCAGGATGCTCACTCCAAAGAGCTTGTATGATAGCGCGATTGGCAGGATCTGCATTAATCTAATGCTGAAAATGTAGCCACTCTCGACGAAGTTGCCGTGTATCACATTGTATGCAAGGTTCAGGTACGTTACGTCGTCACCGAAATAGGATGGGCCATCGGTGAATGTTATGGAATATGCGAGAGCAAATATCACTATTGCAAGCAACGTAAGATAGTAGATCTTGCAATCACTTTCAGATCTGCTGTGATTATTCTTTAGAGACGCCATCAACATACCCATCTAAATTAATTTTTATTTGAAGTTTTCTTATTCTTTTCCACCATGAAGTTTCCTATCGCAAGCTTGCTTGCACCGGTATTGAGAAGCGTCCATATCGCATCTTGAGGGTCCATGACCATCGGCCTGCCGTGCTTGTTTAGGCTCGTGTTTAGCAGGGCGCCATAGCCAGTTTTCTTTCTTATGCGTTCAAGAAGCCTCCTGTATGGCTTGTTTTCATCGCCGAGCATCTGCGGCCTTGTAGTGCCGTCTATGTGCGATGCAGCCATCAGATCAGGCCAGTGTCCCTTCTTGACAGCATAACCCACAGTCATGAACCTGTTTTCCCTCTTAAAAGGTTCAAGCAGCTTGCGCGCATCTTCCTTGAGCATGCTACTTGCAAAAGGCTGGTAGTACGGACGCTTCTTTATTATCAAATTGATCTTATCCCTGTTTTCCTGGCTGCTTGGAAGAGATAGCACACTGCGATTCCCAAGTGCACGTGGCCCGTACTCCATGCGGCCTTGGAACCATAGCATGACTTCTCCAGATGCGATTTCATCTGCAGCGCGAGACGCTATATCGCTTGATTCCTCATATTTTATCCCTGCGGATTTTTTATACCTCTTTAGCACTTCTTCTATTTCTTTATCAGTATATTCTGGGCCGTAGTAAAGGTTGTTTATTTGATCGCCGCAGATCTTTCCATTCTCGTTGAAATCTGTTAGATATGCTGCGCCAATCGCAAGGCCTCCGTCACCCATGTGGGGAAATACGAAGAAATCATCTACTTCGGGCAGCCGGTCTATCAGCATATTGATTATTATGTTAGAGAATAACCCCCCTGCAACTGCGACCTTGCGTATCTTTGTTTCCTTGATATGATGCTTTATGATGGCAAGCACCTGCTCTTGCACATGCTTTTGCACAGCGTATGCGAATTCCTCTCTGCTCCTCTTCCAAAGCAAATTGTCTTTCATCCACTCTGCCAGAAGGAACTCGAATTTCTCTTTGCAATTGCTTACAAGCTGCTTTGTTTTTGGATCATACCTGGATATATCTTCAAGCTCCTTGATTTCACAAGGGAATGAGTAGGCTGCAAGGCTCATTAGCTTTCCTTCGTCTTCGCTATATCGCATGTCGCATGCTATTGTCGCAGCCCCGTACAATATCCCAAGGCTCGCGCTTGCCTTGAATTCGTTGATTCTTGTGAGCTTTCCGTTATCTCCTATGGACACCGATCCGCTCAGCCCATCGCCTGCACCATCAAGGGTGATTACAAGAGCCTCCTTGAACCCGGATGAATAATACGCGCTTGCGGCATGCGCAGCATGGTGGTTAACGAAATTTATCTTGCTATTAATTCCAAGCGCCTTTAATTTCCTTCCCAGCACCGTCGACCCTATTTCTTGGCCTGCAGTGCGCCAGAGCCATTGAGGCCTTTGATCTTGCACAACTTTGAATACCATATTGCGCAGCTTCATGTTAAAGCGCGATGGTTTTGAAACTTCCTTCCTCCAAAGCTTCCTCCTCTTTACTTCAAGGCTTGGAAATATCCTGGCAAATAATGCGCTTCCCCCTATCCAAGGCACAGCAACAGAATCTATTGCTTCAAGTTCGCCCATCTTTGATAAGTACCCTATTGAATTCGACGGGAACCCGACATCATTTTTTAGCTTGGTAAACCTCTCCTCATTTATTGCGCCAACTACGTCCCCTTTATGAACAAGCGCAGCTCCCGCATCATGTGCATCGTGGATACCAAGTACTGCCATATCACCATCAGTCGAGAGCAAGTATGTTTATTAAGATATTTTTATAGAATATTTATAGCTTTATGCCATTGCAGAGATATCTGTGCATTGGAAAAAGGTAAAACTACAGTAAGTTATTTTTGTTGCATCGTGAAATAAGATTGATTTGGAAATATGTTCTGGTGAGTTTTGGATTGCTTTACCTCCTTTTCCTTGGCGCTTTCTTCTTGGCAGATGTGACTCTCTTCCTTTGTTTCTTTGCCTTGTTGCGAGTCTTCTTTGGCTTTGATGAGCTAATTCTGCCATTTTTGGACCTTATATATAAGGAAGTAGGCATTGTTGCCCCTTTTCCTGCAGCCTTCTTTGAAAGAATCACTTTCTTGTATGCAAATGCCGCTATTATGGCAATGATTATTATGCCACCAACATAGATCAGAGGATTTAGCGGCTTTGGCTGTGCCGCGCTTATGCTTATTATTTTGGCAACGCCGCTTTGCACCACCGCCCCGCCTGCCTGAGTTTGATTGGTCGTCTCTATGACTTGCACGACACCAGACCATGAATACCCCGGCTTGTTATTTCCGCTTGGCATATAAACCGTAAGGTTTATCGGAAACTGGGTGTATGGCATTATGGTGCCAACTAATGGAGTAGAAGATGTAATGTTAGGAGCTGTGGAATTGACCTGCTGTGCAACAAGCTGAGGCAGTATGACCTTGTATGATATTGGAGAGCTTCCGCTGTTTATTACGTTCAATTGGATAGTCTGTGAACTGCTTATGTTTACGTTGAATGAAACAGGCCCCGCGACTTCCCCTAATTGCGCACTAACGACTCCAAAGACTAGGAAAGATAGAATAAATAAAAAAGAAGAAGCCCTTTGAAAGTTCATCAAAACACGCTAAGTTCAGCAGCTGCTTTCAACTATTATATTCTGCGTGTATGTACCAACGGCCTGGCCAGGAGGTATCTGAACTCCGAAGTATATGTTCCCGCTGCCTCCTGCGCTTATCTGAATATGCGTATCTACTGGAACTGCAGTCAGGTCATTTGAAGGAGTGAAAGTTACGGTGTTCGTAGGATTCCATACTGTATTTGTTACTAAAAAGGTGTTGCCTCCAGATGTCCAGTCAGTACCAGATACCACTATGTTTGCAGCGACATTGCCTCCTGCATTTGAATCAACTACCAAGTTTGCAGGCGCATACTGAGCGGTTGGAGCAAGTGAACCGAAATTGATTGCAGTATTTGATACTGTTGCAAAGCATGTCGAAGGAACTGTTACTGTACCTATCACATTGCTCGACAGGGAGTTTGCCCCTAGAGCAAGTCCGCTAAGCGGAGAGAGCACAAATGCAGCTGTTAGAGATATGCTCATGAGCAGCAATGCGGCAATTGAAACTTTATCGACATTATTTAACTTTTCCATGTTGGTCACACCTTTTATTATAATCATTTGTATTTATAAACATAGCAGGTGGATTTTTTCGTATTTCGCAATTTTTACGTGATTAATGGTGGCCATTTTACATTTTACGCAATCAGCAGCTATTCTCTAAAGTTATTGTCTGCTGATATGTGCCTACAGCCTGATCCCCAGGTATTCCAAGCCCGAAGTATATCGTATTTGAACCAGAAGCAGGTATTACCAATAGGGTGTTTGTTGCACTTGCACTCAGCTTATTTGACGACGAATATGACGTGCCGCTCAATGGAGACCAGACGGTATTGCTTACGTAAAAGCTATTTGACCCGCTTATCCAGTTAGATCCGTATGCCAAAAGGTATGCATTGACATTGCCTGAATTTGTATCTGTTATTGAGTTGACTGTGCTTGTACTTGCAAACGGATTGAGCAAGCCGAAGTTTATCTGATTTGCGCTGAGGCTTATTGTACATACTGTTGTAGTTACGGTTACGACATCTATTGGGGAATTTGAAGTGACTATGCCTCCTGCAGAGCTATCAGATACGCTGGTGCAATATCCATTTGTGGTGGTTGGGGACACATATATAGAATTTGATAGTGTCGAAAGAGACGAGTACGTTGCGAGCACATTGGCCGAATCTTGTGCACACGTATTTGTGCTTGGTCCAGTTAGCCATTTTATAGTATATGTGCTTGTACCGCCGGTCCACTGCGAGGTCAATAGGATTGCCTGGCCACTGTTTATAGTGGGGGCTGCAGGAGTCAGAGCATTTACAGCCAGTGCAGGATTTACCTTTAATGTTACTGTATTTGAACTGCCGACTCCCCCATTTGAGTCAGTAATCAAGACATTATACGTGAATGTGCCTATCGCATTCCCAGGTACGCTAAGGGATGTTGACGTTTGCCCTGTGATTGCGATCGGAGATCCTGAAGTTGTATTATACCACTGATATGTATCACCTCCAGACCCTATCGTGTTTGTCGTTGTGAATGTTACTGATTGACCAGAGGCAAAGTCTTCAGATTGCGTTGGATTGGTAGCCGTGACGGTAGGCAGGGGCGAGACGACGATAGTTTTCTGGATAGAATTCGTAGTTTCGGCAGGCGTGCTGCTGTCAGTTATGATTACATTGTACGTAAATGAACCTACTGCGCCGGCTATGAAAGAGTTTGTTGCAGGGGATGACGAAGTTATCAACACATTTTGAGTGGTTGAACCAGTTACATTGAAGAAATTTACAGTAAATGGAGATGTTCCTTGCGACCAAGTAGCGGTTAATGTTTCGGTCTGGCCAGTATCTAGCGTCGAAGGCGATGTAGACAGGGATGCAGTCGGCAGGGCCACAGTCAATATTCCAGTGTCTATAGAATTTGTGACATTCCCTCCCGAATCAGTTACAATCACATTTGCAACCAGCGTATTCCCTAATTGAGATGATGGTATTAGATACGCAAATGAGTTTGAAGAAGAGAGGTAATTGCCCACTTGTATACCAGATATCGAATTGAACACCAGGAAATTGTACGTAGTGTACGTCCCTGATCCGCCGTTTGCAATGGCATTGAATGTTTCAGTCTGACCCGGAGCCAAAGTTGCAGGGAGCGCAGGGAATGCGGAGATTGACACGGCCAGTGGGCCATGCACATTTCCAAATGTGGCGGAGGGCATCACACCGCTAGGCGGATAGGCCCTGGTTCTAATCCACTGCGCTATGAATTTCCATCCTGATGAAGCAGAGTCCTGCCAAGATAGGTGCTGAGGATATGTTGGTTCGTCTGAGGATAATGAAATTTGGGTGGAGTAGTCTTTAGTCAAAACAGATGTTGAGCCAGTGTATGTAAGGCCCCAGATCTGCTGGGTCTGATCGACAGTTATTGAAGTTCCAACGCAGCTGCCATTGCATTGCCATAATGATTGGCCTAGCGGAATTGTCCCGCCGCACCCCGATTGGTCAGTAGAAGCAAGGTATGGCCCGTATCCAAAGAGGGCGGAACATGAGTTAGACCCCCCATTCCCCAGGTTTTCATTTACCATCAAACTTTCGAGCGTGCCTATCCCCAATGTGTATGAGGCGCTAGTTACAGTACTGCCTTCGGGTATTGTGATGCCGTTGCTTACAGTTTCGCCGGATCCTGTCCACTTTGTAGAATTTAGGCTTGTTCCTGCGAAATTGTCATAGAAGTTGAAGACACTTGCTCCGTCATCGAAATTCGCATACGTGCTTGGGAGCTGTGGAGCTTCGCCTATTCCGTTTGTTC
>JAKAON010000056.1 GCA_021812185.1 Microcaldota archaeon | reverse complement strand
TGGCGCAACCAGCGTCTGCGCCGCGGGTGCGAATCCCGCAGGGTCCAAAATTAAGCTTCGAGGCGGGCCGCGGGTGCGAATCCCGCCGAGTCCACAATTTACAAGCAAAGTTGTACGACAAAAAACATAATTGCCCGAAGCACAGGTAAACCAGTAGTGTTGAAAGTTACGTTTACATTTATATCTATCGAGTTATACACGAGTCTATACACTGCCTTCCTAATATAGAAAATTGATCTCTGTTTGGTAGTATTTATCAACGTGGGCGTAAAACCCACTCCTTCCGGGATGGGATATAATCCCACTGCAAAGCATATAAATTTGAATGGTGCAATAAATATGATCGTTGTGATGCCACTAATAAAAGTATCTTCAACAAAGACATCTATAAACTTTCAGATTTGTTGAAGCCCACGCGCTTTAATGGTGGAAGATGTCACCGGAATAGTGCATATCCTAATTAGTTTTGTGAAGATTAATTCTGTATACATCGCTATTCTCCGGAACTGAATACTTGAGCTTTATCCCTACTTCATCGCCTTCATTGGCGATTATTATATTTTTTCCGTTTATCTGCATGCTCTCAACACGCTGCCTTATTGCTTCCTCTTCATTGCCTATCTCTATGATGTCACCTACGCTAAGTTGACCATTAAGCCTTATGGCAACTACATTTATCTTGGGAAATACCTGTCCTACTTTTCCTATAAACACCTTGCCTATTACTGGCTTGTGATAGTGTACTTGTGAATCTTTTCGTTCTTCCCATCTGTTTACTGATTCAACCTCATCATCTATATTGTCAAATCTGCGCATGAATAAAGTTAAGAGAATAAGATTAAAAATATTAACTATTATTGCTTGTAATCAAGCTAATCTCTTTATAAGGTGGTAACCGAATTCAGTCTTTACTGGGCCTGAAACCTGCCCTACATCAAGCGCGAATGCGGCTTTCTCGAATTCTTTTACCATCATGCCTCTTCCAAAATACCCAAGATCTCCTCCTCTCCTTCGCGACCCGTCCAATGAATATTCTTCGGCAAGCTTCTCAAACTTCTCGCCTTTATTTATTCTATCGAGAAGTGCAAGTACAGTGGACTGCTTTTCAACAAGTATATGTGCACACCTTATCTTTTCTGCCATATCATCAATCTTTTATTATTAAAATATTAAATATATCTTACGCTTCACTTAATTCCTCATATGCATTTATAAGGAAGCTATTCTCGCTATCTATCTTCATATTATTCTTTATTTTTTCTATTATCTCTTCCTTTGCCATATGCTTAGACCCAATTAATATTATGTTTGAGTAAGCCTTTATGTTGCCTACCTTGTATACTGCAAATCTTGTCCTGAGTTTGTTTATTAATTCATCTAATTTTGGGGAACTAGCGAATGTCATAGCATAATTTATTGCCAATATGCCATCATTTTTCATCGCCTTATCAACATCTACCACGAATTTTTCAGATAAGAATTGGTCTGGTATATTAAGATCGTCATACGCATCAAGGAATACTAAATCATAGTAGCATATTTTTTCTTCAACATATTTTGCACCGTCACAGATGACAGTGTTTTTTCCTATTCCAGGAACTGACCTTTCAGCTATTTTCACCATATCTATGTTACTTTCAACTACATCTAGATCTATTTCATTCCCAAAAAGTGTTTTTAGTTGCATAATCATAGTCCCTCCACCGAGACCTATAAGCAGTATCTTCGGATTCTTGTAAATGTATGCAAGGGGAAGAAAGTAATCCCAGTATGAATGAGTAAAAATGGACTTTTTATTGAATCTTGAGTAAACTATGCCATTGTATTTTACAACTTTGTTCCCGGTATATGTGTTTTCGAGCAAGGCTATATTGGCATGTTTCTTCCTTATACTAAGCACTTCTTTGTCCCCAGTTATTAATTCTGTTATCATGCCAAGCGTATCCATGTTTTCATATATTTTTATAAATGCAACTATAAATGCTTTATCAAAGTGGGCGTAAAACCCACTCCCTTCAAGGGTGGGATATAAGCCCACCGCAAAGCATATAAATTTGAATGGTGCAATAAATATGGTCGTCGTGATGCCACTAATAAACGTATCTTCAACAAAGACATCCATAAACTTTCAGGTTTGTTGAAACCCACACGCTTTAGCGGTGGGAGATGTCACAGATATTATGAAAGCAGGAAATAAGAAAAATAAGGGGATAACACCGTCGCATCTGCTTATTCCTGCCATTATCACATCGATAGCAACAGCATTTCTGGTGTTTATCCTAAATTACCTTAATTTCGACCTAAAGTACGGTCTAGGCCTTTCAGCATTGATATTTGCGTCTTTTGGATCTAGTATATTCCTTATGTTCATGACTCCAGAGTTTCCCATGGCAAAGCCATCAAAATTCTTGCGCTCTTACATAATAGCTGCATTCGTTGGATTCTTCTTCCACTTTTTCATACAGTTTACATCTGTGGCTATAATATCCGGAATAACCATATTTGTGATGTCCATGCTGCTCATGCTTGGAAAGAGCGAACACGGCCCAGCCGTAGGCATAGCTCTTGCATTCGTGCTTTTTGACATAGGCATAGCAGGAATAATCGTCGTATTTGGGGGAATTCTAATAATAGGCGTGTTCAAAGTGCTTTTCGACAAGTATATCCTATGGCCAAATGGAAATTCATATAAACTATAATGCAAATAACATATCGATGCAAAAAGTCTGGCATTGATCAAAAAGGCGGATGGTAAATTGATTAAGTAAACGTATATTGAATAACACTAAAAGTTGGTACAATGGCAAAATTGGTTTTATTCGAGGTTAATAAGCTCCTTGCAAGGGATATGAAGGATGTTTCCGAATATGTTGAAGAAGTTATAAGGAGCAGGTACAGCATAATCGCAAAGGTTAACCTTGATGATTACGAGGGGAAGACATCACAGGAGATAGCCGAAGCGATACTCAGTAAGAATGGCATGCCGCAAAAGGACATAAACGAGAAGATGGAAAAGTACATCAATGACCTAACATATTCATATTACAATGTCGCAGGCCACGACAGGCATCAGCTGCTTGATGGTGCAAAAGAGATCTTAAAAGATATCAAGGGCAAAGGTGCATTGCTTGGAATAGCTACTGGTGAGGCTAAAGGAGTCGTGGACATAAGGCTTGAAAAGACAGGGTTAAACGGATTCTTCGAAGTGGGTGCTTATGCCAACGATGGCGGGAGCTATGATAAGATAATCAATGCAGGGATGAGCAAGGCAAGGCACATGGGGATGCAGTACGATCAAGTATTCATAATATCCCCTTATCCTGAAATGATCTCTGCCGCAAAGGCGTTTGGTGTCGATGCGATAGGCGTAGCAACAGCAAAGTACTCAAAACAGGAGCTTGCTTCGGCAGGAGCAGATATCGCAGTTAATAATCTTAAGGCAAGAAACCAGATAACGGGCTTCATATTCAAGTGACAACAATTGTGCAATATATTCTACATTTTTATTAGCACATCTTCTCCTTCTATTTTTGTTTCGAATGAGGCTACACTAAATGTCTTGTTCCATGCATCAGGTGCTGCCTTTCCAGTCCGTATATCGTATTTCATTCCATGCCACGGGCATATTATATCCATGCCAAGTAGATGGCCGTCAGCAAGGGGTCCACCTTTATGCGCACATTTGTTTGCTATAGCATAAACACTTCCTTCCACAAGGAACAATGCCACTTCGACATTATTAACAATGGCAAGAACTCCCATATCCTCCTTAAGATCACTTACTTTTGCTGCTTTTACAAATTCCGGCAAATAATCACATAAATAATTAAAGCCCAATTATTTTATATCTTGCTATGTCTTTTTTAATCAATTTCAATAGATCATATGTCCTTCAAGTTTTTCTGCTAGCCTTAAAAGAACCAGAAAATAATGCAGAAATATGCGAAAGTAATAGTAATTAAACCTAAATATCTCTGAAAATCTGCCAAGATACTATTCACCGAAAAGTAAATAGGTTATTGCTCTCTTATAAAGTCTTTTAACAATATGGGCGGAAAGTCCTTCTCCATTTTGTGGATAAAGGATATCATTTCGAAGTAGCTGAAAAAGAGAAGAAAAGATTCCATATAGAAAAGTATGAAGCAAAGTATTTTATAAAAGAGCATAGGAAATAATAGCTGTGATAAAATGGCATCCATACAAGGACCGCAATCACAGGCAGGAATATTCAACTTTTATGATGCAAAAGACAAAGGTCCGGACATGAACGCGAAGTTCTTTCTGGTAATAGTAGTGGTATTTGCTGTTATAGTGCTGATATTTGACCACTTCCTGTAAAGCGCCTAAAGTTTTACGCGAGCTCGAACATATCTTTCCGTTTTTCGCTTATTTCGCCGCTTTCTGACAATAAATAAAGTATGGCGCGCACTCCGTCTTCTTCTATGCCGCTTTCTCTGACTATATCCCCTATTTTTGATGCACCTCCCCGTATGGCCTTGATTATCCTGTCGCTGTTTCTGTTTACAAACGATCTCTGCGCTATGTAGAACTTTCTGTTGAATGCCCTTGTGCCTACAATTAGGCCGCTCCTTATGCTGTCCTCATACAGCAATGACAGGCTTGTAGCTTCCGCCTCTGTAGGTATTACTGCAAAACCTTTTTCTTCTAGCGATTTTGCATACTCGTTGCTGTATTCATGCGTACTGGTATCCATCCTCTGTCCAGGTTGCTTTACAATATGTGCCTCACTCTTCTTTCTCATTAAATAT
>JAKAON010000055.1 GCA_021812185.1 Microcaldota archaeon | reverse complement strand
CACGGCGTGGGTATTGCAAGAGCATAATACACTTTTACCGATTGGAGCAATCCGACGCCGTTTGATATTGCGATTAGGAAGTTGAAGTTATTTGCCACGTTGTCTTGCACTTGGCATAAGTAACTGTTAGCGCCATTTGCAAGCATGTTAAAATCTCCAGCGCTCGATGCCACAGGCGTCTGCCCGCTCAGTATCACGGCAACGCTTCCAAGAAGAGAGAGTAGCGCGTATATTCCCACTATTAGTATGGCTGTCTTCGCAGCCTCGTATATCTCCTGGTCAATCCATCTGCCAAGCCCGCTTGCAGGCAGTAGCTTGCTTATCATATATCCCATTGCAATCACTGATAAGGAGACGAGTAGTGCAAGTATGCTAAGCCCGATCCCTGTGTTTATTCCTGCATTAATATCCGCTTGAGGTATGCTAATTGTAGTACACACTAGCGAGGTTGTATCAGGTACGTTGGTAGTAGGTGTTGGCGAAGATGTCGAAGTGGGGCTTGGAGTTGGCGATGGGGAAGGACCTGGCTGCGGATTTGGGGATGGAACGGGAGATGGAGTAGGGGAAGGAGTTGGCGACGGTGTAGGGTTTGATGACGCCGATGCGCTCAACGAGAGCAAATGGCTCGAGCCTGCCTGCGCAAAAGCATGTGCGTCAAGAACGCTCAGCATGCAAAATAGCATAACTGCAAATATTAGGATATCCCGACGCATAAGCTCTATTCTAATGTGCAAATAACCTATAAATACTTGCCACTATCTACCGAATGAAAAACGCAAAAATCAGGTGCTGCAATGCAGTGGTTTAGTGCCTTAGAAGCGGGAATTTCTTCATGTACGCCTCGGTTTGGAACACAACGAAGTACGGGAGCAAAATGAGCGAGTTCACGAGCAAGAGGATGTATCTTGATGCGATCGTGCCTGCTATGCCTATGGTTATGACATCAAGTAGCGATATTGCAACTAGTGCAATTACTAGCCACATCAGGAAGTAGCCTGGCATGCTTCTTACAAGCCTCATGCTGTCAACCACTGCCCTAATCACTTTTCTATCGTCAACTACTACTGCTGTAGGAGCATAGAATATCAGGATTGATCCAAAGAACGCCACAAGCGCAGTTAGCTGTGCCTCAATGCCAAGGGCATATCCCACTACATTTGCTATGACAATTGCAAGCGCGTAAAGCAAAAGTATCACAAAAACCCTGCCAGTGTACTTTTCTATCCCATCTATGACGTGCTTTGGGCTCTTAGTGTACGTCCTCTTGGATTTTACTATTATGCTTATTGCAACGAATGCAAAACTCAAGAACAGCAGCGAGAGAAATATGGATATTATTATGACCGCGATGCTTACCGGTCCAACGCTCACAAAAAGGCTTGCAGTCCTAAGAAATATACCTCCTGCGCTTATGTATGTAGGTACAGATGCAAATATGGGAATCGCAAGCGATATTATGAAAGGTATCGAGAATAGCAGTACAAGCTTGAGGTTTGCAAGATAAGTCTCGAAAGAGTCAGCAGCTACATTTGACATGTTTACACCACAATCCAATAATTAATTATAATTAATGAGACAGATAAAAATATATAGCAATGAGCCGCATTCAACTGCCGGAATTGAGAGAGTTTGCCATACTCGAATTGTAATACGGCATTGATGAATAATAATACTGCGAATTGTAAATTCCTACATCCACTATGTCTGGATGGAATATTCTTGTGATATTGCTCTCGTTCACTGCAAATCCATTGGTGAAGTTCTGCGGGGCGACTACTATGTTCTCGAAGTGCAAATCTAGTCGGTAATTCCCAAGTGCGCTGTTTGTATCACTAAGAACTATCCTATTGACATTGAAGAGGCACCTGTAATCATTCGCTGGGCATACGACGGGATTGTCTATTATGCTGCTATTGAAGACACCATACTGGAAAGTCCCACCGTCAGCGTATGTGATTACATATACATATTCTGTACTATTGCCCAGTTTATCGAACCTGATTGCCGCATGATATAAACTATAATTAAGTGCACTAGAGAATCCAAGACTCTGATTGAGAATAGTGAGGTCGAAGTTCTGCAAATAAACTTGGTGTTCCAAATAGAGCGTAATCAATATCACAAATAGCACCATGCCCAGAGCAGCCGCAAATTTCCATCTGCTTGGCAAAAACTTTTTCTTCAAAATAGGTTTTCTTGGGGCGCCTTCTTCTAAAAATAGCGTGAGTACCATGAACAATATAAAGAAAGCGTAGTATACGAAGATACCTCTTTGCAAGAAGAGAAGGGGTATTAGCGAGAATAGGCCTATGAGGCGCTTCTCATTGAAATATACAAAGATGACAATCAAACCCAAAAGCACGAGTCCCGAGAGTATCGCAAAGTAACTCAGGGGTACCCCATAACTTATCAATATTGGGTATCCAAATGCTGCCCAGCTATTTGGAAATATCGGTCCGCTTGCCGGCAAAAGCACCTGATGCACAAACGCAATGGGATTTTGCAATATGAAGTAGCCATTTATCAAGAGAAATACAACTGCTGCGATAAACATGTCCCTTGCCCCTTTCCTATATCCATAATTGTTGACGGAGTATACCAAAAGCAATAGCAGCGGTATCCATATCTCCTGCTGTATCGCTGCGCCTATCCCTATTATCACACCCACATACTCCTTGTCTATCTTGATGTACGCCAAAATTAGCAGTGCGAGCATCAGGTATGTTGTTATCGAGGCTATGTCAGATATGCCAATGGCGAGCACCAAGAGCAGTCCAAATATCGGCCTGGTAAGATACTCCTTCTTCACGGAAAAGACTATGATCGACATTAGAATTACAAGAGACACTACTGCATAAAGGCTAAGGCTTGCTCCAAGCCAGGGAAATATGCGGCTTATTGCATAAAATGGAAGATAGGATAGGAAGTAGAGAGCAGGATAATCCATAACAGAAGCTATGTTATTTGTTGTTAGCAAAGTAAGGCCTATCTTGCCTGAAAGAGAGTAAAAATAATTAAATAATGAAAATGTGTAAGGGTTGATGCCGTTTAGCGAGGCATTCACCGAGGCCATAGAAAGCAGCGTTTCATCATTAACCCTAAATCCCGACGAAATGCTTCCGGAAGCAAAGAATGCCCAGAGGATTACTATGCCAAGTGCCGCAAAAAGCATTCCAAGCAAGTTATTTTTAGCTACTTTGATAAAGAATGCCGAGAAGAAAAATGCGAAGAAGACCATGAGGAAGAACACGAACTGGGTACCAAGGTTTACGAACCACCACAATATGCCCCCGATCATCCCGGATGTCATTGCAGCATCTGAAAAAATCGACCCCGCTAGTGCAACTATGAAAAGCGCAAAAAATACATTCTTCCATACAGCAAATCTGTTGTGTTGTTTTTTCTCCCTAAAGTTTACGATGAATATGAAAGCAAAAACCAAGTATGATGCCGTGAGTATAGCAAGAAAGGAGAGCACAAGTATCGAGAGCTGGCCGTACTTCATTATGGTGTATGAAGCCATCGTCATCATGAGCGATGCGACTATGAACTCGTAGTAGCCGATCTTTTGACTAAGCATGAAGAAATTATGAAAAACCAACTATAAAAACATAAGTAGAAAGCAAGAGAAAAAATAAAAAAAGGAAATGAAACCGCTCAGCAGCTTGCCGAGACGGATCCATTGCTGAAGCTTACTATGACTCCAAGCAAGTATGGTGCTATTATCACGAGAATTAATCCGACTATTCCGCCGATTATCATCCCCATGGCCCATCCTTGCGTAGTGGATCTTATGTTACCTGCCGCAGGCATGAAATGTCCTGCTGCATAAAGGATTCCACCTATAAGGAACATCGCAAGCGCGAATACTCCTACAATATCTCTAACGTATGCTACTATGTTGCAGAACTCTGCACTAATATTAGTAGAGCTCGCGCCCTGTGCAGCCACTATCAAAGAGAGCACGTTGAGCGCCACAAAAGCGTACAAAAATGCCCTAAGGTTGTTCAGTTTCATCAAAGCTGAAAGTTTGTTTATTTCCATTAATCCACCATTAGTATATTTTTATCAATCTATAATACTCCTAATCTCATTTAAATATCTTCCCCTCAGCAAGAAATCGCCGGAACCGTACCGTTCGAAAAGCTGATAATTATGGAAAGTATGTATGGCGCTATTATGACAAGCACTATGCCTATGGCACCGCCGATTATCATCCCCATGGCCCATCCTTGCGTGCTTGATTTCAGATTTCCTGCAGCTGGCAAAAAGTTGCCTCCCGCATAGAGTATAGCCCCTACCAAGAACATCGCAAGCGCAAGTATCCCTATGACATCTCTTACATCATTGACTATGCTGCAAAACTGGCTGGATAACTTCGATATGACTGGCTGTGAGCTGTTTACCGTCCCTGTGCCAGAACTGCCCCCTGCGCTCCCCCCTCCCTGCGCAAGCGCAGCTGCCACGAAGAAGTTCGCAATTATCAAGAAATATAATATCTGGTTATGCTTGAGTTCCATTCCATCAGCAATACGGTATTAGTAAGTACGACACCCTCTAAAAAGCTTGCTGTGAAAACGTCTACTGTCCAAAATCCACTGTTTATTTTATGGATGCAATTATCCCGTCGACTATACCCTTTACTCCAAGCCCCCCTGTTGCCCTTACGGCTATTCTATGCGAAAGCACCGGTTTTGCCAGGAATTTTACATCCTCTTTGGTGACGGCGCTCCTGCCCTCTATCAATGCCTTGGCCTTTGCACACTGCACAAATGCTATATCTGCCCTTGGGCTCGCCCCCATAACAACATGTATGTCCTTCCTTGTGGCATCCACGAGTTGGGTTATGTACACTACTACATCGTCGGGCATAGTGATCGCCCGCGCCTTATTTTGCAGGTCCATAATAG
>JAKAON010000054.1 GCA_021812185.1 Microcaldota archaeon | reverse complement strand
CTGATTAAAAAATATACCGGCGCAGGAGGATAGTTACTTTTCGTGAACCGCATATTCGTAGGGATTAATGCCCAGTATAGAGTAATTGTGATTGCTGGAATAATACGCATTGTTCAGCTCTGCCATGTACCGCATCACTGAGGAATTCCAGTCCTGCGCATTGATCGCTTCCATTCTTATAAAAGATCCTATTTCTTCATACTTGCCCAATATTGCATTTGAATGGCTCAGCTCAGACATGTAGCTTATTGTGAGCAGTGACACGCATATTACCGCAGACGCTGCAACCAGTCCGTAAAAGCCCATTCAATCAGCGCTTATGCATATTTCCATGTAAATGCCTCCGATCCAGGCGCATTCATGCACCATATTGCCTGATACGATTCCTGAACTGAGACTCAGGTTCTGTGACGAGACGCTCAGTCCGTCTATTGAATATATGCGTATTATGTTAGCAAGCATGTTGCTTGCGCAGCTTCTGCTGTAAAGCAGGCATGACATTGCAGTAGCATTTTGCCATATAAGATTCAAGACGCCGGATACCGCGGCATTGTCCAAGAGCGAAGAGCGCGCAGCGAATGCCCTCTGATTATACGAGTTCAGCGAGTACATGACGAACGATGCGACAGGCAGGATGAATATCAGCACGATGATGGCTTCTATAGTGGCGAATTGGAGTTTCACGCTATCGCCCTTTTCCAGCAATGGATATTATGGAACCCATGTACTGCAATGTGGTATTCTGAAACTGTATGCCGAGAACTGCATTTATGTAATACGATAATGGGAGCATAGGCTTGCACGTCAGGGTTTGGTTTGAGATTGAGCATGTTGTCTGCAGGCTTAGCGAAGGAGAGGAGATTATGCTCTGGGCCTGCTGGTTGAAGAACGCTATGCTCTGCTGTATAGAAGAGCGCGTAGACGCGCTGACTTCAGAGCCATTGTAGTATTTCAGGAGGCCGTACGTGCTTTGCATCGTATTCTGAAATGGCGATGCAGAAGACGAATTTATCGGCATTGCCTTGCTTCCATTGTATAGTATGTACACGATGCTTGATATCGCATCGCCTGATGCCTCGCCAGCTTCTGCATGCCCTACAGCGACTCCGTTTAGCATTACGTTGGAAGTTTCGCCGCTATTTAGCATTGAATGCATCTCTCCGATTTGCGAATTTATGGAGAGCGTGAAATTGTATATGTATCTTTTTGATTGCGGAATTGCCTGCTTTAGATAATACTGGCCCGATGAAGGAACTACGCAATAGACTTCTGTCAGATATCCTCCGTCATAGTAGCATGACGGCGAGGATACAAAGTATTCCCAGCCATTTACAGTGCCGCACTGGCTGCGCATAGGCGCGGGGCCCCACATATCCGCATATGTGCAGTGAGACCATGTTGATAGCTGCGAAACCCGGGAGATTCCAGAGATGGGATATGCGATTGACTCGTTTCTTGACGATATTATCGCATATGCGCTGCCGCCTTGTATTGAATAATTTGATTGCGATGAATAAGTTTCCATGCTTATCTTTCCGAAAGAGGTGGCATTTCCACAGGATATGGCATAAGTCGCATTGATTGCGCTTATGCCCTGAAACAGCGGGATATATGAGTCCTGGGCGAAACCGAATTGCGAGATTGCGACATTGCTTATATACTCTTGGGAAAACACAGCAGACGATGAAGAGAAGGATACGCTTCCATGGCCTGAGCCGCACCCGTAAAATGCGACGCTTATCGGATTACTCTGCATCAGCGACGAATTGCCAGGTATGTGTATTATCAGGTTTGGATTGTCAGCCGGAGAGGATGCGGCGCTGGAAAATGAGTAATTCCCGGCGTGCGTGTTATTCCTCGCTGCAAGAGAACTTGCATTGAATGCGTGGCTGTAGCTGGCTATTGCGGCAAGCATAAGCATGCTTATTGCCGACGTTATCAGCAGGAATTCAAGGCTAGTCTGTATTTTCATATCTTGACACCATCATATAAGCGGAATTCCCGATTATTGCTATTGAGCAGGTCGATGACTCGGGGCAGCGTGCGCCGTTGCCCCGGATGCTGAAGTTGCGGATATAAATGCTTCCGTTGCTGTTCTGCGACGCAAAATGCGCAGACTCGGAATAATTGAGTCCGCTAAACTGGATAAAATGCGATATCAGCGCCATCCGTGTGAACGCATTGAGGAAAGACGCGCTTGCCGTCGATGAGCTGTATACATAGGCTGCGCTTGAGGAGAATGCTGATGCCGCAATGTAAAATGACGCAGCAAGAATTGGCAGCGATACAAGAAGGTCTAGGGACATGGCCATTCCTTTCATGCGTTGCACCTCGTGTTGAAACCTATGAAGCAGTTAGCGCATGTCGAAAAGAACTCTGAGGAGAGCGCTGCCTCGGAGCAGTTGGCCAGTTTCATGGAGGCGGAATAAGAGTATATGTTGGAATTAAGCATTATGGACATGGAAAGGAATAGCAGGGCGACCATTCCCGCAACTGCAATTCCTGCAATTGCCTCCAAAGACATCTGCGCCTTCATTGCATTACCCTCACAACCTGCATGGAGCTGCCGTAATCCTTTATTTCCATGTCTGCCATCATGCCGTCAGGGCAGAGGAAAGAAGCGTTATCGAGCTGCGCATAAGTATAGAAATTGCCGAACATGTTTGATATCTTTCCGGAGCTCACTGTTGAATTGCATGCCCCTATTGGAATGTATGCGTTTATGTACGATACGTACTTTCCAGAAAGGATGGCGCTGTTGAGCGAATCCATAAGGCTCTGCATCTCGTACCCGGCAATTGAAGATGATATCTGCTTGCTTCTTGCATTAAGCATTGATAGCGCAAAAAGGATTGACAGCCCAGCCAGAGCTGAATAAAGGAGGAACTCTAGAGACATCTGGGCCTTCATGTCCTTCATGCTCACACCACGTTAGAGCTGAGCGACGAGAGCTGCTGCGAGATTGCCTGCGCAGTGCTCATATTCGCGCCGTTGACTACAACGCTGCTCGATACTGAGCCCTTGATCTTCACTATCATGGCAAGCGCTATTACCACCACTATGCTGGCTGCCGCGAGCATCATTATGTACTCAAGGGAGCCCTGGCCCTTCATGCTCTTTGCCACGCTCCCGATTGCAGATGCCTCTGCAAGCATCGGCATCCCTTCCATTGCTTTCCAGATCTTCCTTTCTATCCTTTCTTCTAACTTCATCTTATCACTATAAAATCGACATCATGACCCTAGATGAGAGCATTAGGACATCTGCGGATATCGCAAGCTTTGCAGACACGCCGAATAGGAAGTCTGCGCCGAAGCCCTTGCCTCCGAACCGCTCCCTCATTGCCAGCATGACCGCTATGTATATGATTGATACAGCGAAGAACCCGTGCACAAGCTGGGATGCATTATCCAGAACGCTGGACAGGACCGTAGAGCTTATGCCTGCGAAGAGCGGGAAGAAGAAGAGCATTCCCGCGTCGGAGATGAAATCGTATCCCGATGTCTTCTCCCTTATCTCGCTCTCAGACTTTGACCTTCTCTCTTCCCTCTCCATAAGTAGGGATGCATTCTTTAGCACAGAGCTGCCGCACGAGATTCCGAACCATACGATGTCGCAGAAATCCGCGCCTATGCCATTTGATGACGTACTTCCGGCATAGCCTAGGCTCAGCATCTGAATGCGCCTCTTCAGGGCCACATCTATGCCGCCGAACTCGGACAACGCCTTGCTTATTGATTTCGACAGCAGAAAGCTGCGCGAATAGTGCGCATTGAACGACCTTAGGAAGTTGGTGAAATCCAGTTCCTTCCTTTTCCAACGCGCAGCATTCCTCCATGAAAGCAGGATTGCAGCGAGAACAGCGGCAGTAGATGCTGCAGCTATCGCGTAGTGCCCCGAAAGCGAAGCTGCCGTTGCTGCGATTCCAGCACCTATTCCCATGTATCTCTCCATGTCATCCATTAAACCGCTTGGCCTTCGCCAGATTGAGCAGAGCGTAGACAGAAGGCAGGATCACGGCCATTATCACGGAAAGCAGCATTATGTTTATTGAAGAGTCAGAGATTATGGATTCGCCCACAAAGCCGAAGATAATAAACGACGGGGCTATGGTTGACAGGAACATCTCAAGCGTTGCATATCTCTGCATTGCAGATGCTATTCCGCTCTTCTTTTCTTCCAGCTCGGATTCGAATGCGTTTATCATGTTGTAGATGTTGCCCGAGAAGGTAGAGGCATTTGATATGCATGATTTGGGCCTTTGCATTCCGGAAGGGACTGCCGGCGCAAGGGAAGAGACGCAATCCTCGCCTAGGAGCATTCTCCGCCATGCCGCATTTAGCGAGCGCGACACTTCCTTGTTAGGGCATGCAGAGCTTATCTGGCGGAGTATGTTCATTCCCGGCACATTGGCTTTAGCCAGATATCGCGCCTTGTACATAGCATTCATGAACTCCTCCTCCTCGCATCTCCTTGCCTTAAGCCTGCATGCGATCTTATCCACAGCCGCTATAAACGTGGCGAAGGAAAGCGAAAGCATAAACAAGAGGGCAATGCCTGCTGCAGAATAGGCTTCATCCGCATACAAGAGCGCAGCACCCAGCATTGACGAAGATATGAAAATTGAAAATGGAATTTTGTATCTGGTCATTGCATTACCTGAAATTATATAGTTCCTGGACAGTCTCTATGGCATGCAGGTCCTTTCCGCACATGGATTTAAGGAATCTCTCCCTTATGCCCATCTCCTTAAGCGCTTGTTTCTGCTGCACCAGGTTCTTTGCGGCAAAGCAGGACATTACCTTGGATCCTGGCAATGCCGCGGCATTGAGCTCTCCTTTATCCATCATGCCTGCTATCTTGACCGAATCGCCGCCAATTACAATATCTGGATCAACTATTTCCGCCCTGCTCAGCCAATTGAACTCCGCAATGTCGTATATTGCCTTCTTGCCGTCAATGTCTTTCATGTATATGGCAA
>JAKAON010000053.1 GCA_021812185.1 Microcaldota archaeon | reverse complement strand
CCTGAAAGAGAATACGTGAGCATGGATATTATTTCCTTCGGCCTTGCCCTTGCAGCTATGTCGTAAATATTTGCCTCAGTTATGCTCTCGCTAAGGGCGGCTACGCCTTGCATTACGTTGGTGAGCTTTCTAAGATCCCCTTCGCTGACGTATATTAGCGCCTTAGTTGCTTTGTCATCCACGGTTAATCCTTCGCTCTTCGCCACTCTCTTTACGTAGACTTCCATCTCATCCTCTTTGAGAGGCTTGAATCTTAGCACAACGCACCTACTTTGTATAGGTTCAAGTATCTTGCTTGCATAATTTGCACTTAGTATGAATCTTGTGGTGGCGGCGTACTTTTCCATAGTCCTTCTCAGAGCATGTTGCGCTTCAGTAGTGAGTGCATCGGCTTCGTCAAGGAACACAATTTTTAGCATGTCTCCAGACAGGGGCTTTGTACGTGCAAATTCTTTCACCTTACCCCGTATAACATCTATCCCTCTCGTGTCAGATGCATTTAATTCTAAGAGTGCCTCATTGTAGTGATCTTGGTACAATTCCCTTGCCATCGCTATGGCACATGTCGTCTTGCCTACGCCTGCGGATCCGGCAAATATCATGTTTGGAAAGTTTCCTGATTTTACGAATGCCTTTAGCCGTTCGACTATGGCTCTTTGGCCTATGACTTCGTCAAGTTTTGATGGCCTGTATTTTTCCGTCCATGACGTGTCCAATATTTCCATGGTTGACCTCATATATTTTTACTGTTTGCAAAAAAAGGCAAGAATACATTAGAATATGCTAGAAAAAGTTTATATACATAGACCCAGGTCATAGATAATCTATTGGAATGTGGTGAAATTTTGGGGAAGGGCAATAAGAAAATTCATAAGGGAATAGACAAACTGATGGATGGTTTTCTTGACTACACTACGGATAGGCTCAGTTCGATAACCAGATATAACACCAGAAAAGTCATACGGAAGCAGTCGGTAATGGAGCATAGCGGCGCTGTTACGCTTATCGCGATGGTATTTTCCGACTACCTAAACGGGATGGGCATAGCAAATGATGCAGAAAGGGTCTTGAGGATGTCGATATTGCACGATATGGATGAAGTCGTAAGCGGGGACCTTCCCTACGATGCAAAGTACTCACAGGGAAAGCTTTCGGAAAACTTGAGAAATGCATTGCACGAACTTACAAGTTATCATGTTGATATGACGCTTAAAATGATGAAGGACAGAAACCTTGAGCATATATACAAGGGATTGCTTGATGAGGAACATGCAAAGAGAACGATAGAGGCAAAGATAGTGAAGCTTGCAGATACGGCAGATACGATAATATATTCAATGCAGGAGGAGAAAACAGGGAACAGGCAGCTTTTCAGGGAAGTACGAAAGCATCAGACAAAAAAACTGCACGATATGATCGATGAGCTTCTCAAAAAATAATGCAAATGGAATATGCGCGGGATTTTTGGCTGCAAACTTACGCCATGCTTTCGTATATTTCTGCTGCACCGCGCAGCAGTATGTATATCACGAGTATAGTTGTTAGAGCGTACCCTATTATTGAAGGGTAGTTGGAAACGTACATTAGCACGAGATACGAAAAAGTAGCGAATTTAACTACATTGACTCCCCCTCTTGCTATATTGGAAGAGTACATCATCCTTGCAAATGCAGTCTTCATCTTTGAAGAAGTGCCTTTTGATGCCATGAGGGCGTCTACGAACGAGTGCCTTATTACTATTATCAGCAAAACGTATATTGGAAGGATATGGACATACGTGAACACAATCCAAAAGGAGTACTCTATAGCCCTATCGCCAGCGACATCCATCCTAGCGCCATGCGGCGCGGCCTCCTTTATTCTTTCTTTGATTTTGCCCACTTGCTTCTTTTCTGCCAAGTCGCCAAATGCAGCGCGAAGATATGAGGTGAATGTTACGCTCCCTTTGCTCTCTTCCTTAACTGCGAAGTATCCGTCCAGCCCATCTAGAGCCATGACAATTGCAATGAGGAGAATTATGATTAATGGATTGAATTTAACCAGTATTAGGTACACTATCAGCATTGCCAGTGGGATTCTAGACAATGTAACTGCATCTGCGGACCTCATTTTAAAAACCAGACAACATAAATCCTTTGAGGGTAAATTATTAATAAGCTTTTCGGAAGATGTTTCTTGCGTGTTCGAATGTTAGATTTAATAGGCAACGAAGATGAGGTACTAAAGTACTGGTCAGAGCATAAGACACTTGACAAAGTGAGGGAGATGAACCAAGGGAAGAAGGTTTTCTTCTTCCTTGAAGGTCCGCCTTATGCAAACGGAGAACTTCATATGGGCCATATGAGGGGATATACAAGAAAGGATGCGATACTTAGATACAAGAGATCACTTGGGTATGATGTCTATGATAGGTCCGGATTTGACGTTCACGGACTCCCTATAGAAAACAAAGTAGAAAAGAAGCTTAACTTGAAGTCCAAGAAGGACATAGAAAACGAGATAGGGGTAGGGAACTTCATTGATCAGTGCATATCATTATACGAAGAGAACGTAAGGGGGCAGATCAACGTAGCTAGAAAGTACGGAATTTGGCTAGATTTCGAGAACCCGTACATACCTGCAAGCGCATTTTACATAGACAAGGCGTGGGAGGTTTTCAAAAAGATACATGAAAAGGGGCTTGTTTACAAGGATTTGCGGGTGATGCCGTATTGCATCCATTGTGGAACTGCGCTTGCAAAAGGACCAGAAGTCGAAGAGGAGGAGGATACGGACCCTTCAGTCTTCGTTCTCTTTAAGGTTGATGCGAAAACATCGAATCCCAAGATAAACATACCTGCCGACACGTACTTTTTGGTGTGGACGACGACGCCTTGGACCTTGCCAGCAAACATGTCTATTGCAGTAAATCCAAAAGCGCTTTACGTGCTCGCAAGCATGGATGGGAAAAACATAATACTTGCAAAACAAAGAGTCGATGCTCTGGGAAGCATTGTTGGGGCATCGATAATAATAACTGAACAATTTTATGGATCGGAATTAAAAGATATCCATTACATAAATCCCTTGGAAAAATTTGTGCAAAAGCAAGCCGACAACTGGAAGTTCCACAAAGTGCTGCTATCGGAAGAGGCAGTAAATTTGGAGGACGGGACAGGGATACTCCACGTTGCACCTTCGTACGGGCCTGAGGATTTCGAACTTGCCAAAAAGAACAATATCCCAGCAATGTCGATAGTAGAACTTGATGGCAGTTATAATGAGTTGGCAGGAAAATATAGAGGGCTGAAAGTAATACACGAAGCCAATAGGGAGATTGAGAAGGATCTAAAGAGCATCGGGGCGCTAGTTGCCAAAACATCGATAAGGCATAACTACCCCCACTGCTGGAGATGCAAAGAGAAATTAGTATATCTCCCGACAGAACAGTGGTTTATCAACATAGGGAAGATAAAAAACAGGATAATTAAGGAATCTGAAAAAGTAGATTGGCATCCAGAAGAATTAAAGAAATGGTTCATATCAAGCATTGAACAGTCCCCAGACTGGGTCATAAGTAGGCAGAGATATTGGGGCATACCGATACCATTATGGATTTGCGATAAATGCAAGAAGACGCGCGCGGTAGGTTCATTTAAGGAACTTAAAGAGCACTATCCGGAAATCGAATTCGATTCGAAAGCGCTCCATAAGCCAAGCATAGACGATGTAGTGCTAAAGTGTGACAAATGCAATTCCAATATGCATAGGGCAAAGGATGTGTTTGATGTATGGTACGATTCAGGAGTCGCACACAGCGCAACCATACCTGAAGAAAAGTTCAAGTCCATGTATTCGCATGCATTCATAACTGAAGGACCGGACCAGATCAGAGGATGGTTTGCGACACTTATGAAAACAGGCGTTGCGGCATATGGAAAAGCGCCATTTAAAACGGTCCTCATGCAAGGGTGGGTGCTTGATGAAAAGGGAGAGGCAATGCACAAGAGCAAGGGCAACTACATATCCGCCCACGAGTTAGTAGGAAAGTACTCTATGGATGCCACAAGAGCATTCATGCTCTCGCGCCTGACATACGAGAATCTTAAATTTTCAAAGAGAGATATAGGAGAGATGCAGCAGGTTATCGGCACGCTTTACAATGTCTCGAATTTGATACACGAATATTCACAGGCTGTTGGTTACCTCCCTAAGAAGATAAAGAGATTTAAGGAGTCTAAGCTTCTGGAGAAAGAAGATGCATGGATACTCTCAAGGTTTAACTCAACTATAAGACAGGTTGGCGAATCGCTTGATAACTACGAAGTTTACAATGCGATAAATTCACTCACGCACTTTTTAGTAAATGATTTCAGCAGGTTTTATTTGAAGATAGCAAAGAAGAGGATACTTGATGGGGACAAAAAATCTGTGAAAGTAAAGATTGATTTGGTAAGTTATATCATGCATGATTTGCTGATCATATTGGCACCATTCATGCCTCTTGCCGCGGAGAAACTTTATCTAGATAATTACGGAGTCGGAAGGATGCTTGGAATCAGGCAGGAGAGCATTTTCATGGAGAGATGGCCTAAGTTCAACTTGAATACCATAGACACTGATCTTGAATCAGATTTTGAAATAGCAAACGAGACAATAACTGCATTGTTAAATGATAGGGAGCGTGTGAAAATAAAGTTGAGATGGCCGCTGCTCAAGGCGAGCGTGGAGGTTAGCGATGACGCGATTTCCACTTCGCTGCAAAAGCTTTCCTCGCTCATAGGGGATTACACAAACATAAAATCCATAGAGGTAAAGACTGTTTCCGGAATGGATGAAGAAATACGCCCGCTTTTCGGAAAGCTTGGGCCTGATTTCAAGGACAGGGCGCCTCAAGTTGCGCAGGCGCTCAAAACCGCAGATGCAAAGAAAGTGAGAGAGGAAATTGAGAAGAATGGCCATTACACTTTGCATATGCAAAGCGGGCCCGTAAGCATAACGGAAAATCATTTTACGTTCATCAAAAAGGCAAATGATGATGACGCGCTGGTATTCAAGTATGGAAAAG
>JAKAON010000010.1 GCA_021812185.1 Microcaldota archaeon | reverse complement strand
ATCTCGCGCCATACATGGAGAGCTAAGTCCGCGCGCATAGCACTTCAGATACACTTCTGGCATATGCAGGCAGCACATACCACTCGCAATAGTGTAGGGTTAAATAATCTTATTTATCAATAAAAATCATGGATTTCGTCTACATAGCGCTGATAATATTTCTACTGCTTGCCATATTCGTGCCCTTTAGCATGATAGCAACATCAAGGATGCTAAGGCCCAAGGGCAATTTGAACAAAACGAAAACAATAAACTACGAAAGTGCAGAGGTCCCAATAGGCGCACAAAGGGACATAACCAGCAATTACCTTCCATACTTCCCAATATTCATAACATTCGAGCTCGTTGGGATAGTCGCAATCGTATGGTCTTTCTCCTTCCTATCGCTAAATACTGCTCAAAATACGTACATGATAATGATACTTCTAGCCTCCACTTTGCTCTCTATCGCATCTACAAAGATGATAATAAATAGCTTCTAATGGGATAACATGCTTGGCCAAATAATAACCAACATCTCTTCATATCTATCCTCAAGAGTTGTACTTGCTCCGAACATATCAACTGCGCTCGCGCTCATAGTTTTCGGTATAATAATCCTAATCGTGGTATCATTTTTCGATTACATGTACGGGTGGTTCGAAAGAAAGCTTATGGCAAAATCACAGCTAAGGCACGGTCCAACCCTTATAGGAAAATACGGATTGCTGCAAAACCTTGCAGACATAATAAAATTACTCTCAAAGGAAGTCGTGATCCCTGCAAATGCAAACAAGTACCTCTTCACTATAGGGATACCTGCAATGCTCTCCCTATTCATATTCCTGATATACCTGATGCCTATAAGCTCGTCAGTTTATTCGATAGACATAAGCATAGGCCTTCTGGTGCTCTTCACGTTGCTATCCTTCTCTCCTTTGCTGGTATTCATAACTGGGTGGGCAAGCGGAAATAAGTTCGCTGCAATCAGCTCGCAGAGGTCAGTGATAATGCTGATAAGCTACGAGATACCGATGCTGCTAGTGATAGCAAGCATAGGCATGGCCGCAAAGAGCTACGATTTCATATCGATAGTCAACGCCCAATCAACAATACCCTTTGCCATATTGATGCCTATTGGTTTCATAATATTTGCAATAGCCCTGCTGGCCGAACTAGAGAGGCCTCCATTCGACATCAGGGAAGCCGACTCGGAACTCATAGCAGGATGGCTCACAGATGTCCCGGCACCTTACTATGCAATAGCCCTATTCATCGATTATACCCGCGTGCTGCTCGGGAGCATGCTCATGGCAATATTATTCTTCAGCGGATGGCTCGGGCCTTCGATAATCCCTGGGTTTGTGTGGCTAGCCATCAAGGTATTAATAATCGCAATTGCGCTAATACTCATACGAATATCCACAGTCAGGATGAAGATAGACAAGCTGCTCAAGCTGGGATGGCTATACCTGCTCCCATTTGCAGTGCTCAATTTAATATATGTATTTTTGCTGCTCTACAAAGTGATATGACATGATCTCTGCAAATTCAATAATATCCATCCTGTTTGCAATATCTGCAATAGCATCCGCTCTTGCAATATACCTTTCAGAAAACGTGTTCAAATCAGCAATAGCCCTCGCAGCAACATTCACAATAGTCTCCCTAGTGCTCTTGCTCCTAAATCAGCCTGTGGTCGCAGTGCTCCAGCTCCTGATAATAGTGGGAGGTCTTTCGACATATCTCGTGGTTGCCGTTGCATCGGAGTCCAAAAAATACACGTGGCCTACGGATTTGCGGCTGCTTGCTGCAACAGCGATAATATTATTCATATCTCTAATGTACCTCATGCTTCCTTCCCTTTCAAGTACCAGCGTATCCAACCAGAGCATATATGCGGAATTCCTGCAAACCCTCCAGGCATACGCAGTAACGATATACTTTGCCATTGTTCTGATGTTTGCAGCCGCCATAGGCAGCATGATAGTGATAAAATCAGCTCTCAACAAAAACCCAATGTGAATGTGATCTTATGTTTATGATATACATCATGGCCCTTGCGATATCCCTTCTTGCAATAGGGATCGCAGGTGTAGTATCGAGCAGGAACTTTGTAATAATCATACTTTCAACAGAGCTGATAATTGCAGGCAGCATCCTTGCCGCAGTCTCATTCTTCTCAGCAAGCACAGCGATAAATGGGTCATTTGGGATCCTGATAATCAGCCTGTGGGTAATAGCTGGAGTTGAGATAATAATGCTGGTGGCATTTTACATAAGCATGAAGCAGCAGGTAGGATACTTCAATGTCAACAAGCTCAACAGAGGAAAGGGATAAGCATGATCTTCGAACTAGCAATAATTCCAATATTCATCGCGTTGCTAGTGCTTGCTGCGCTAAAGAAAGAGAACAGGGCAATAAAGGCGATCGCACTAGTTGGTAGCATAACTCCGCTTGCATTCCTTCCCTCCATGATCCAGCATATGGGCTCCATAACAAGCATAAACTGGCTTTCAATAGGGCCTGCATCCTTGCCGATAACCTTCTCGATCCTTCCGATAAACGTATTGCTCTTTGCAACAATCTCAATAATCGCCCCTCTTGTGATTCTATACTCCTGGGGATACATGGACAAGAAGAGCGAGGATAAGTCATTTTATATCGAAATGCTGGCATTCGAGATCTCGATGCTTGCCTTCTCAATAGCAGGCAATTTCATACTAATCTTGATCGCATGGGGGTTCCTTAGCCTCACCAGTTATTTGCTGATAGGGTTCTATGGCAAACCTGAGTCCGCAAGGGCCGCTAGGAAGACAGTCACAATAATACTGATTGGCGACATCGCCATGCTCACCGGGGCGATCCTCCTATGGCACTCTTTTTCGACTTTCCAGTTCAGCTCTATAATATCAATAATGCAAAGCAGTCCAATAAACGTCACAGCGCAAGTTGCAATGCTGCTGATCCTAATTGCTGCATTAACCAAGTCAGCCCAATTCCCTTTCAGCGGATGGCTGCCTGCGGCCATGGAGGGCCCGACTCCAGTATCGGCATTCCTCCACTCATCAACCATGGTAAAAGCCGGGGTTTTCATAGTAATAATACTATATGGTATGTTCCAAGCTGCAAATCTCCTACCGCTGATTCTTGCAATCGGGATAATAAGCGCCCTGCTTGCAATATCAAATGCGCTTTACGAGACCCATATAAAACGCATCCTTGCATATTCAACAATAGAAGAGCTATCCTTGATGTTCGTTGCAATAGGGTTGGGAGCATTCTCAGTAGCGATATACATATTCATAGTGCAGGCATTCTACAAGGCTCTTCTCTTCTTCTACTCTGGCATACTGATAAAGGCCAACTCAAATGAAGACATATACGGCATGCGAAATGCATCTAAGAACAAGCCTATGTACGCAGCTGCGCTGATAGGCGTGCTATCCCTTGCCGGATTTGTGCCATTTAGCGGATTCTTCTCAAATGTCTCCCTTGAGAGCGCAGCCATGTCTAATTCGCTTCTAATATACCTGCTCGTGCTCATCATAGACCTTGCCGTATCCCTGATGATAATGAGATGGTTCACAGTCTCATCCGCAAGCGAGACTAAGAAAACAGTGGATGCGAAGAGAACTGTAAACTACTACCTGGTGAGCAAGCACATGTACCTATCAATGTACATCATGGCATTCCTCACCATTATTTCAACAGTCCTGATATTGTACATAACAAGCATAGGCTCAAGCATGGTGGGATTTGGATACAATGTCAATTCCGCACTCATCCTATCCCCTATCGAGGCTGCAATAGCAACAGCCGCAGTGGTTGCAGGCCTTGCAATTGGGTACATAACGTTCAATAACAAGCAGCACAAGGATGCCTCCTTAAGCATATTACTCTTCAACAACGCCCTCACTGACAAGATATACTACTACCTGGCCGCGTTCTTCTTCGAGATGAGCATAATGCTCAGCGACCTCGATTTCATCATAAATGACATATTCGACCGCATGGGCGAGGACACGTCATATAGCAGCGGCATAGTGAGGAAGGTGCAGAACGGGCAGATAAGCACATATGCCATAATATTTGCAATAGGCTTGCTGGCGCTACTTGCATACATGATAATAGGATGAAAATATGCTGATAAATCCAAACGATTACGTGCAATTGCTGCAAATAGCGATAATCCTATTGATGGGCATAAACATAATCACGTTTGCGCTAAAGAAAAATCAGTTCCAGTTCATTGCAAATGTCATAATGCTCGCAGCGATCGCAATAGCTCTATTCAACATGTTCTCTTCAGGCGTAGTCCAATCACAAAACTACGTTTACATAGATAAATTCTCAGAGCTCCTCGCTTTGCTATTGACTATCACAATGCTGCTGATAAACATCCTTTCGTACGGGGCGAAGGAGTCGTATAGGCTCTTTGCCATATTCAGCTCATTTGCATTGATGGGCATGTACTTCGTAGCATTTGCTGCAAGCTTCATAATGATACTCATCGGCCTTGAGCTCATGATAATGCCTACAATATTTGCAATACTCTCAAGCAGGGCCAAATCAACAGAGGCTGCAGTTAAGCTGTTCATAATCTCAGCACTCTCAATATCCTTGCTCACTTTTGGCATAACGTTGTTCTACGGAGGAACGAATTCAGTCTCGTTAATCCAGGCACCTACATCCAGGGTTGTCGAAATAGCTCTGATGTTCATAATAGCCTCGCTGGGATTTGAGGCATCATTATCACCATTCAACCTCTGGGTCCCTGACACGTACGAACTCTCACCAACGTACCTGACCGGAATGCTTGGAGGCATAAACAAGAAAGTGGGATTCATAGCCCTTATGGAAGTTGTGCTCCTTGCCTTCGTGCAATATGAAGGCACATTCTCACTGATCCTTTCGGTAATTGCGATAATCACGATGTTCTACGGGAATATCATAGCCCTCTCGCAAAACAACGTGAAGAGGCTAATTGCATATTCGGCGATCTCACAATCGGGATACATACTAATCGGCATTGCAGTGGCAAGCCAGTACGGGATAAGCGCTTCTATATTCCAAATAGTAGCTCACTCATTCATGTTCATTGGCGCTATAGCCATAGTCGCGTTCATGGAACAGCGCAACAGGACGGTAATCAGCGACTATATCGGGCTATTCAACGACAATAAATTTGCCGCAGCAGCACTATCAATATTCTTCCTGGGTTTCATAGGCACTCCTTTCACCATAGGTTTCATAGGCAAGTTCATGCTCTTTTCAAGTGCTATATACGGCAACCTCCTGGTCCTTGCTCTAATCGGAATTTTAAATAGCATAATCTCAGTATACTACTACCTGAAGGTCATAATGTCAATGTTCACAAACAAGGAGAGACGCTCGTACTTCAAAATGAACACAAACATAGCAGTAGTCGTTGCCATATGCCTGATAGTGACAATCGCTTTTGGAATATACCCTCAGCCTCTAATATCGGCGAGCGGCGCAGCTGCATCGGCCTTATTTGCAAGATGATAAAATGATACCTATATTACTAATAATGGTTATCGCTCCAATATTCGGGGCACTATTATCATTGGTACTCCCAGGCAAATTTTCATCGGATATCACAAAAATCGTTTCAGGCGCAGTCTTGGCGCTTGCCATAATATCATTGTACATTGCATCTACTTCAGGACTCTCGGCACTTTCGGTATCCTTTGCATACATAAATTCCCTAAATGTGGGGTTCGGCCTTTCAGTAACTCAAATCACCATACTCCTTGTCATAATGACATCTGTGATCTTCTTTGCAGCGTCTTTCGTCGGCAATTATTTCATAGGACGCAACGACACATTCTATAACTTCATATTCCTGATCATAGAGGCATCGACATTGGGCGTATTCCTTTCGTCAAATCTCTTCCTGTTCTTCCTCTTCTGGGAGATAAGCGAGGTAGGAATGTTCTTCATAATATTCCTTTATGGGGGGATAGACAGGAAATACGCATCCATGAAGTTCATAATATATTCAATATTCTCAAGCCTGCTTCTGCTTATAGGAATAATGCTCCTCTACTTCTACAGCGCGCCTCACACATTTAGCATATCATCCCTCCAATCAAGTGCGATAAACATGCCTCATGGCATAGAGGCACTAACATTCATCTTGCTCCTTGTAGGGTTCATGGTCAAGGTCCCGATATTCCCATTGCACGGGTGGCTTCCTGATGCGCACACGCAGGCCCCAGCTCCAGGGAGCATGATACTTGCAGGCGTTCTGCTCAAGTTCGGAGGATACGGCCTCATACTTACATTTGCGATAATGCATGGCATAGCGTCAAGCTATGCGATATACCTTGCAATACTATTTGCATTCTCATCGATATACGGAGCGATAGTTGCCATACGAAAGAAGAACCTCAAGCGCATGGTGGCATTCACCAGCATAGCGGACATGGGGATAATAGCCTTCGCATTAATAGCGATGAACCATCTGGGAACGATAGGCGGGACATATGCCATGGTGGGCCATGGCTTTGCAATATCGCTGCTCTTCATGCTCGCAGGAATGTTCGACAAGGAATATGGGACGCTGCAGATAAGCAAGATAACCGGAGTCGGAAAGTGGTCGAGCAAAGCTGCGTACTTCTTTGTGTTCGCTGTGTTCGCAGCTATCGGGATACCCCTGACTGCAGGGTTCATAGGCGATGTCTTGTTATTCCTGGGCACAACAGGGACATTCGGAATATTTGGGATTCTCCCTGCCATATCGATAATAATAGTCGGCGCATATCTATTCTGGGTTATCGAAAGGTCAATATTCAGCGAGCAAAAGGATGCAGACCAACAAAACGGTTACATGGACAGCACAGTGGTGGCAGCAGCGGCAATACTTGCAATCGCAACTCTTGCCTTAGGTATATTCCCATTTATCTTCGCTAATTTGCATTTGTAAAAATAAGTCGCCCTGGCCGGGCCCCAGTATCAGAGGTAACACGCGTTGGTCTTTTGTCCATTGTATTACCGACGATATATTGCGCTATATATCTATAAAACTCTTTCTCTCTGTTGTATATACTGCGCGCAAATTATTAGGGCTTGCTGTAGCTTACGCAGCTCCACACCGGGCAGTGCAAGAGCACAGGGAAAGAAATTGGGAAAACCTAAAAAGATGTCTGACAAATAATTTTAAATATTTCATTTGCTATGTGTTATTATGGTAGAAAAGCTACATTTAGTCTTGGAACTTATTGTTGGAATTGTAGCCACGATTATTGGAACATATGTCTATTTTCATGCTGGTGCAATTGCTGGAATATTTGCTAAGATACCATTAACAGAGACTTGGTTGCTTGCTATTGCTTTTGGAATTTTAATGGTAATAGAGTTCTATGCTATTATAAAGTATGTATTCAGAAAGCACATACTACAAGAACATTTTCTCTTTAGGAGTGCAATAGGAATAATACTTATTGCAATTGGGGGAATTGTTATTCTTTATGGCGTTCAGGTATGGCAAGCAGGATTCCAATTAAGCAATGCTACCAATCCAAATTTCCTTGAAACATCTGTTGCTGCCATCATAGAAGCATTTGCTTTCTACATTGAAGGCATTCTCCTTATAGTTGGAGGCTTCGGAATCATTAGTCCTGAATTAACACTGATAGTAGCGCAATATATAGCAGAAAATATAATTAGAAATTCTGATTAAGTCCATAACCAAAACCTTCACTATAAAACTCTAGTCTTCTTGCAGAGAAGATTGTGCAAACTACAAAAACGAAAGTTCACGTTTAATTGATAACTAGATTAGTTCTAATTCTAGTAAAGTTGACCGAAACCACACGACTGCAGTGCCGAACGAACTTCGCCAAAAGATTTAATAGGCCGAAAAGGCAAAGCGTATATGATGGGCATCGATACAGACGAAATATCTAACCTGGATGAACTAGTGTACAAGGCGAAATGGCTCGAAGGCAAGACGCTAAAGCAGATAGCAAAGGGGATTAAGGATACTGACGCATATTCTAGGGTGGTAACAAAAGGGGATATAGGCTATCTAATCGAAAAGGGATTTTTTGGTATCAATAAGAATAGTGAAGCGGAACCTGACATAAAACATCTCGGTGTCGAAATCAAGACCTGCCCTCTAAAGTACAACTCGAATCATACCGTGCTATCTGTCAAGGAACCGCTTTCGCTAAACATGATTAACTACGTGAAAGAGGTCAAATCCAGGAACTTAAGAGAATCATCTGTGTACAGAAAGAACAAACGCATACTATTCGTATTCTATTTGCATGATCCAAACGTGGACAGATCTGATTACAGGATTAAATATGTGTTCTTGTGGAAAATGAATCAGCGTATTTTAGATGAATTGGAGCCGGATTACGATGAAATAATTCAAAAAATCAGAACCGGAAAGGCTCATGAAATTCATCAATCAGACAACAAATACTTGACTCTGTGTCCAAAACACAATGGGGACTATAATAATCCGCATGATATGCTATCAAAAACTAAACAACCATATAGTGATATACTTGCAGAAAGACGCGCATTCAGGCTTAAGAATAAATACATAAATAAAATAATCAGGCACTATCTCTCCAAACCTGATAGCGAGAAGGGATGGGAGGTATAATCTAGTTCATATTAATTTTGCCAGTCTTTCCACTCTAGAAACACACATTGCAGTATTGTCGCGTAAATCATGTTCCCATATCCTTATGACATGCCATCCTTCGGCTTTGAGCTCGTAATCTGTGATAGAATCCCTCTTGACATTTGCCATTATCTTCATCTTCCAGTATTCTAAATTAGATTTTGGTAGCTTGTGGTGTCTTGGGCATCCATGCCAAAAGCATCCATCGACCAGCACGGCAACTTTCCTACCAACAAAAGCTATATCTATTGTCTTCCTACCTATATGGTAATTCTTTCTATACTTGTAACCCTTTACAGATAATGCCTTTCTTAGCATAATCTCTGGGGTTGTATCCTTGCCTTTTATGCTCGCCATTATTCTACTTCTTGTAATCGCAGAAACTGTATCTACCATATCCTCTTCAACTCATGCAGTGCTTATCATTGCCGTTTGAGGAGATTTGATACCAGCTTCTTCCAATATGGCTTTTGCAACTGCGAAAGAAAGCTTTGCAGGTACAGAGTTACCTACCAGTTTGTATTTCGTGGTCGGGTTGCTACCCACGAATTTATAATTTATGGGGTAACACTGCAAGGACGCTGCTTCCCTAATTGTTGGCTTCCTATATATCATCTCATTCCCTTTCTTTGACTCTATGACCATGGTCTCTCTCGAGGCGTTGAACTGCGTCGCCATCACGGTTCTGGAAGGCCTATCCAAATCATCAGGGAATTTCATTTTTCCGTAATAAGGATGTTGTGTCTTCTGTTTCCTATTCCGTTCAGCCTCTTCTTTCGACATCACAAAATAATCGCCAAAATGATCCAATAATTCAGTTTCTTTTACCTTAATGCCATAGTTCGGGTCAATTACTACCGAACCTTCAGAAGGCCCTTTCAACGGATCTGGATATGATTCTATGACGTGGCGCATAGATACCCATCTGTGGTATCTATTACCTGTAAGGCTCATCATAGAGCTCTCAGAGTGGGTCTGTATAAGGGACGGATATCTACCTGAGAACAAGCGCAATCTCTTCTGCGGAGCTCCGTAATCCGCAGAATTAAATACCTGTTTCTTAGGGATTTCAAGGTATCCTTCTTTATCAACCCCTATATCCTTGTACTTGAAACGTTGAGGCATGGCTTGGAGCAGCCTAGGCACATTCTCCATAATCCACCATCTAGGCTTCAATGAATCTATAAAATAAAGATACCTAGATACCAATATAAGGCCTTTTTTGAAGTCACCTCCACCACCTCTCTTTGATCCAGAGAATTCCGTGCACGGAGGACCTCCTATAACAACGTCGGCCTTCGGAATATCCGATGCCTCCAAAGATAATATGTCAGCTTTTACGGTCTCCGTATCTGGATTATTAAGTTTAAAGGTCTCTATCGCAGGCGACCAATTATCAGTAGCATAAATGACATCGAAGCCCGCTTGTTTGAAACCTTCGGAGAAACCTCCGGCACCAGCGAAGAAATCTACAACTGTCAATTTTTTGGCCATTCTATCACTCTATATATTAGAATATCAAGTTATATAAACTTACTATGTTGCATAATTATTACATTACTACATTACTACTAAAAGTATTTAATACTATGTACCTCAATTCATATCATGACGAAGAATTTGGTAAGGACTACAATACTGATAGATAAAGAATTGTGGAAACGTTTCAGGATTAAGGCAATGAAGGAGGACGTACCTGCCTCTGGCCTACTCGAAAAACTGATTAAAAAAGAAGTAGATAGTTAATCTATGCGGGAGCCCAAGCTAATTCTACATTAAATCTTATAATATCACCCAAAAACAGTTGGCTATTTGTATAGCGTTGCCTTAGCGCATTTCGTAATCATATTATGCAGTCAAGAAATATAAACCCTAACTTCTATAGAAACTAAGTGTTTAAGTGGGGGAACAATTATTTGGTAGTCCTTTAGAAATTCTTAATGAAAAAGAGATTTTTGATGCTGGATTAACTATTGGAGAAGTTATTCAACGGGCAGGAATAAGTAAAAACGCTATGGCTAAAGCCAGAATAGATTTTTATAAGAGAATATTTGCGATGTGTGATGATGGGCTTATAAGTCCAATAGAAGCATATGACAAATCAAGAGTAGAAGAGTATAGGCATAATGATAAACTATATATTAACGTTGATTCGGCAAGAATACGGATTACTGCTAAAGGATTTGATTTGTTAAATGATATAAGAATGAAAAAGATTATGGAAGATGTTACCGATTCGATGAATAAAACTAATGCCTCTGTAAAGGAGCTAAATAAGGGTATACTGGACTTCAAACAATCAAGCAATAAATCGTCAAATTGGTTAATAATATTAACAGGTGTGATAATCATAGCAACGACAATACAGATTTTCATAGCTTTGAAATGGATTTGACTTATCATGCCACCCGCATCGAAGTCGTCTATCGATCCGTAGGCTTTGCCTGCGCTGATTTCAGTCATTAAGGCTCGTGAACCCGAGTTACGCAGCCGCGCCTGATTATACACTTCCTTAGCGTTGTATGGATTAGATCTAGTGCATCGAACATAAAGACGCCCTGGCCGGGATTCGAACCCGGGTCGCAAGCGTGACAGGCTCGTATGCTGGACCACTACACTACCAGAGCGCGTTATTAGTTGGACGCCAATAATTAAAGCATTTTGTATTTTGGTGGAAGCGTTAATTTCCCGCTGGGGAGAGTCGAACTCCCAACCTGTCGCTTTCTAACAAGCAAGCTTATTAGCCTTACAAAACTACAGGCGACCGCTCTACCATTGAGCTACAGAGGGTTATCATGATGCTCGTTCTATTAACACTATTTTCCTAAAATATCGAGATTATTTTAGAGATAAATAGTCATATTATTATATTTATAGATAGGTATAAAAATTATGCCTGATACACAAAGCAATAGGGCAAGGCCAGAGATAAAAATGACCAACTCACCGGCCAAGGAATCAGCAAAGAGGCAATCTCAAAAAAAGAGGCTTGATTTCAGCAATGTACGCGCTCCGAAAGAAAAATACAAGGTGCACACATACGCGCCGCTTTCCATATACTACATCAAGGACTACATAGCAAAACTGGTCACGCATCCCAATTTCCCAGATGCGCTCGCCACATCCTTTACACTGATAAGCGTCTCGTTCTTCCTGCCTTTCGTGCCATGGCAGCTTCTTATCATCCTTGCACTCGCAACGTTCATCTTCACGATGCTCCATCCAATGGTGGGCTTGATATTCCTGCTCTTCGAGACGCTCCCGATGTTCATATACCAAGCGCCTCTCATAGCATGGTTATTCACTATAATGATGAGCATAGCGATGGTTCTTGGGTACAAGCATTACCGCATACTGACATTCACGTACATGCTAATGGCCCTGCCCCTATCTTTCATGGGTAATTTGCTTGAGATACCAGCGCTGATACTCACTGTAATAACAGTAGGGTTCAAGCGCGCAGTGATAGGCTCAATGGCTGCTCTTGCCCTTGTATTCATGCTTTCAGGATTCATGAACATCCCAATTTCTGGGGCACTGATATACAATGCCTCCCAGGCTCATGCATATGTGACCACCCTGGTCCCCGCGAGCATAATAACTCCTGCAAATCCGATAGTTTCCATAGGGGGCATAATCCCTTCGTTCATATCTTCCTTATCTAGTTTCTTTGCATTCAAGACGACTGTCAACATAATAGGCGCTCTCTTTTACATCTTCATACCCCTTGGGTTCAACACTGAGTTAATAGCAATACAACTTGCAATATGGCTCCTTGCCGTAATTGCGATAAGCAACTACTCGATGAGGAGCAGGTCCAGGTACAAGGCAGCCGAGTCCAGCATCTTCGCAGGCATAATCATAGTGCCATATATCATAATGGCATACTACCTCGGGATCGACGTGAGTTTCTATCCCCTAATAGGCCTTGTGGCAATGGCATTGATACTATTCGTCCTGGAATTCAACGACATAGAGGTGGTAAGCGCCCTTGCAGTCATGAAGAAAGACTTCAGGGGGCAGTTCGGTGAGATATTCGAGGACCTCTCCACAAACACCGGAGAGACATTCAACTCAATAGCAAACTATGAGGAGACAAAGAAGGAGCTAAAAGAGGCTGTCCTTGCGCCTATAGAGAACAGGGACATAGCAGGCGCATACAACCTAAAGGTCCCAAAGGGCATCCTCCTCTTCGGCCCTCCAGGTACTGGTAAGACATTGATGATGAGGGCACTTGCAAATGAGATAAGGGCAGGGTTCTTCTATGTCAAGGCATCGAACATAGTCTCGCAGTATCCTGGAGAGAGCGCAAGGACCGTTGCAAAGATATTCGACACTGCAAAGAAGCACGCACCTGCAATACTATTCATAGACGAAATAGACGGGATTGCAGGGAATAGGGAGAATCAGGAGAGCGAGAGCGCAAGGGAGATACTCTCGTCCTTGCTTGGCGAGATGGACGGATTCCAGAAGATAGAGAACGTGATCATAGTAGGCGCCACAAACGTGCCGCAGCTCCTCGACCCTAGCATAATGCGTCCAGGGAGGTTCGACAAGATAATATACATGCCTCTTCCCGACCAGCACGCGCGCGAACTGATATTCAAGATGTCGCTCAAGAAACTGCCAATAAGCAAGGACATAGATTATGTGAAGCTCGCCGAAATGACGCAGAGGTACTCGGGGGCTGACATAAAGAACATATGCAACGAGGCGGCGCGCCGCGAGGCCCAGATCGCAACAGAGCGCAACAACGTGCTTAGCATAGAAATGGATGATGTGTCAGAAGTGATAAAGAACACTAAGCCTTCGACATCCCTTGCCCAAATAGATCAGTACAACGCATTCAAGATGGATTATGAGAGAAGAGGGTACCACGAATCACAGGAAGAGAACTCAAGCAAGGTGACAATTGATGATGTCATCGGCCTAGATGATGCAAAGAAGGCCCTATACGAGGCTGTGGAAATACCTATACTGCATCCCGATTTGGTAAAGAAGTACGACGTAAAGAACCTAAAGGGCATCCTCCTCTTCGGCCCTCCTGGTACTGGTAAGAGCATGCTCATGCAGGCAATTGCAAATGAGATAGGGGGAGTTAAGATAATCAACATATCCGGGCCTGATCTAATCAAGGCAGGGCCTGACAATGTGGTCTTGTCCATAAAGAAGGCATTCGATAGGGCTAGGGAGAATGCGCCTTCAATAATATTCATAGACGAGATAGATAGCATAGTCTCATCAAGAGAGAATAACTCCGAGGAGGCTGCAAAGATTACCGGAGAGTTCCTCCAGGAGATGGACGGGCTTGGGGCGAAGTATCAGGTGCTCGTAGTTGCATCGACCAATTTCCCTGAGAATTTGGACTACGCTCTGCTAAGGCCAGGAAGATTCGACAAGATAATATATGTGCCACCTCCAGACCTACCTGGCAGAGTAGCACTGTTCAAGCAGAATCTGGAAAAAGCCCCATGCGCCATGGACATGGATTACAAGAAGCTGGCAGAAGTGTCGAATGGATATACTGGGGCAGACATATCTAACATATGCAGGCAAGTCAAAGTCGAAGTGCTGCAAAGGAGCATAAAAAGCCCTGAAAAAGACGAAGTTTCAATGAAGGACCTAATGGATAGGATAGAAATAACAAAGCCGTCTGCTCCGCAGTCGGTAATAAGCAGGTACAACATCTTCATGTCAAGGTACGGGCAAAGGTAATGAAACTATTGCAGGTCCTCAGGCCTGTCGACAAAGTCCCTCCTGTCGTATCTCTCATAATCGTAGCTCTTGGTTAGAGTCAGGCATTTAGGCGGGCATACCTCTTCGCAAAGCCCGCAAAAGAGGCATCTTTCGTGATTTACCTGGGGCATTATCTTGGTCCCTTTGTCTGTCTGGACATCTACCATATCGATAGTCTTGTTAGGGCATATTATCTCGCACGCCTTGCAGCTTATGCACGTGTCCATGTCGAGCCTTAGCTTGCCCCTATAATTGTCTGGAAGCTGTTGCTTCTCTTCCGGGTATTCTAGCGTAAAGCGCTTGCTCCCAATCGCCTTCACCAGTCCAACCAAGGGATCAGTAATCATTGTAACGCACATTAATTTGTTTCAAAAGATAAAAACCTTTGTAAGATTCTATCTCTTGCAAGAACTGTCCAAGAAATGATGCCGTTGAGGCATTTGCGTATCGACTGTGATATATTCATTAACGTCTCCGAAATGTCGTTGAGGCAACGCACATAACTTTAAATAGTCTGCAGTCGTAATTCTAAAAAACCAAAAGCCAATCAAACATCCCATCGGCATTTGCGTATAACCTACAGTGGATTCGTGACGACTAATACTTTAGAATTCAAATCTAATGCCCCCCGACCTAATGAAGGCAAGCATCTTTTGGCCCAATCGCTGCGTATCGAAGGTTCTCAAGAGTTTGCACAGCAAAGGGCAAAAGGCGAGTTCAGATTAGGCCTATCTACGTTTGCATTCTCTATAAGCAAGAAGAACAAGAACCAGGACCAGAAATTCATACAATGCTTCAGGGAATCGATGGATCACTTCGACAGGGGGATTCGAACTTCACAAGAGATAAATGACAATGACGGAGAGACGCTTATTGCTTTGATGAAGTATAAGGTTTCAGAATTCGCTGTGGAGTTCCTTTCGGAGAAGATTCCAATACCTGCTTCCCTGATGGACGAATGCATATCACAGGCAATATCTGTGGCAAATGCCTACGATGTGGTTGCAAATCCAAAACTGCCTAAAGTTCATATCGACATAAGGCCTTTTACATGCAAGAAATTCGGCAACCTCCTAAGGTCGGAAAACGTCCAAAGGAACGGGATAAATAACATAATCCTTCCGATAAATTCAGCATATTACCTTCATGTGGTACAAATATTTCCATGATGCCTGCAAACGCCTTTTGCTATTTGTCTATGTCTGCAAGCACTAAATCAAGGCTGCCTATTATGCTAAATAAGTCGGCAAGCTTTTGCCCTTTGGCCATATGGTTTAATGCGGCGAGATTCGAAAACGCAGATGACTTTATGGACAGCCTGTAAGGTCCTGCCTTGTCGGCTATCATGTACATCATGTTCTCTCCGCGCGCAAGCTCCCTCCTCACAATGACCTCCTTATTCTTTATCGGAGGGCTGATCAATTTTATCGGAAGTCCCAAGGCATCGCCTTGCGGCATCTTCGCAAGCGCCTTCCTAATTATGCGTGCGCTCTCAAGTATCTCCATCATCCTTACCTTGTACCTTGCAAAAGCATCTCCTTGGGTCATGAACATAGTCCTAAACCCAAGTTCGTCATAGGCATAATACGGGAACATCTTGCGCACGTCATAATTAACTCCAGATCCCCTAAGCACAGGTCCTCCCACTCCAAGGTCCTTAGCATCTTCCTCTGTCAGTATCCCGACGCCTTTGGTCCTCTGCATGAATATCGGGTTGCTCTCAAGAAAATGCTCATAGTCCTTCACCCTGCCCTCAATATAATCCAGGAGCTCAAGCGCCTTGGTATCAAAGCCTTCGGGCAGGTCGTATTTTACTCCACCGAGCCTCATGTTCACGTAGAACATCCTGCTACCTGTCGCTTCTTCAAGCAGCGCTAAAATCCTGTCCCTGTCTGCAAAGCACCACATGAATATGGTGAAGAGCTGGCCCAAATCATTGCAAAATGTCCCAAGCCACAGTATATGGCTTGCTATCCTCTGCAATTCAAGGAGTACTGTCCTAACATATTTTGCCCTCTCCTTCACCTCTATCCCGGCTGCAGCTTCAACTGTAGCTACGTAAAGGTCGTCCATGGTCATAGGGGCGATGTAATCCATCTTCTCCATATATGGAGGGCTTTGCATGTACATCCTATTCTCAACAAGCTTCTCAACTCCCCTATGGAGGTATCCTATGTGCGGCTCGACATTGACTACAATGTCCCCATCAAGGTCGACAACCAGGCGCAGCACTCCGTGCGTGCTTGGATGGACAGGGCCAATGTTTATTCTTGTTATAGGCATCTAATCAGCACTTTTGTAAGGTTGGTTCCACTTGAAACTCTTCCTAAGAGGCGGATCTACTCCGTCCCATTTCTCGATAAGCAGCCTCTCTATCTTCCTTCCGACGACATTTATCCCGAACATCTCAAACATCTCCCTCTCATGCCAGTTCGCACCGCTGAAAATGTGCATTACTGTAGGGACCCAAGCATCGCCATTGTCCAAATCTACCTTAAGCATCTCCTCCCTGCCGCTGCCCAAATCCAAAAGCATGTAATCAACTTCCAGGTGGTCTACATAATCAACTGCAGTTATCTTCTCAAGATAATCGAATCCGTCGTTTTTGAGGCCCTCTAATGTTGCAAGGAGAGCGTCCCTGCTAATCTTCTTCAATATCTCCACCAACTTTCTTGTTAAGCTTCATCATCGCTCCGAACAAATTCTCGGGCTTCGGAGGGCAGCCTGCAACATAGACGTCAACAGGAAGGACCTGGTCTATCCCCTTTATTATGTTGTAGCTCTCAAACCAAGGTCCGCCGCACGTCGCGCATTCACCATATGCTATCACATGCCTTGGTTCAGACATCTGCTCGTAGAGCCTCTTTATCTCAGGTATCACTGCCTTAGTGACCCAGCCCGCTATTATCATCACATCGCACTGCCTAGGCGTAGCCCTGAACATGAGGTATCCGTTGCGCTCGGCATCTATCCTTGCCGACCCGAAATCCATAAGCTCCATCGCGCAGCACGCAAGCCCGAACTGCAGCGGCCACAGCGAACTTTTCCTGGCCCATGTGACAGTCCCGCTAGAAAGGGCGCGCGTAACTTCGCCAAGATTTGCAAAGAGGGCATTTGGCTGTATCTTCTTGTCTGCCCTGGAGTTTGCTACAAGCATGTCCATCTCCTTCTTGGAGTTCATGAACTCTTCTTCGCTGTAAGGCAGGTCTCCCAAAATATCACAATAGAATAGGCCGTCCGTCAAGCCCTATATATAGATTACCTATAAGATATTAATTGTTATCAGATTAGTAAGTGCTACTCTCCCGCATCTATCAAATACAACTCAAACGGTGTTCTAATTGAAATTATCCGAAAAGGCAAAGTTTGCAATAGCTAACGGAAGCGTAAAGATAAGGGTGAAGAGAAGCGGAATGCTCCAGCAAATGACATTCACTATACACAAGGCGACTTCATCAAACATAACATATACCGAACTTTATACCGAAAGGCTTATCGACACATCGGAGCTCCTAAGGATAGCAGAGGAGTTCGGCCTCCCTGTGCACGCACAAAATGGATCCGCATTCCCAAAAGGCACTTCTGCAAGCGACTTCCAGGTTCTCGAATAATCTTCGATTTCCCGCTATCTTTTCCCAGCTGCGCAGGAAGTGCAGACATTCTTTCCCCGTACTGTATGCATGCTGCACATCGCTCTTCCGCAAATAGAGCAGGTGTGCTCCGCCTTCATTCCGCAAATATGGCAAAGCCCTTTTATTTCAGCCATGAAATCATTTCTCATCTAGGTTTATAGTTCCCTTAAGCATATCTGCAGCCCGTTCAAGTGCCATGGGTTTCAATGACCTTGACTTCGCGTACCTGCACTGGTATGAAATGTATGACGCATTGACATCTGTGTCTGGGTTTATCTCCTTGCACCTGTCTATGTACTTCACAATCACCTCGGCTGCAGCCTCTGCGCTCATGCCTCTGATATTCGTGAGGTAAGGTGCGAGTATCAAATTAACCGTCCTATGCCTAACGTCCCCAATTGGCGTGCTAAGCAGTTTTTCTATCCACGAATATCTTCTAATGTCGCTCGTCTTCCCGTGCATGCCCTTTATCTCTATTTCAGGCACAATTATCTTCATTGATTTTGCATAGTCCACTACCTCTGCAGGTATGGCCTTTGTATCTATCGGCAGCCCTTTTCTAATCTCCCTGAACATGGCCTCCTCAAGTATCTTTACGAGCTCGTCTTTTCCAAGTGAGATCTCGCCTCCCTCAAGCTTCTGGTTCGACAGGCTGATACCAGAATTCTTTGGTACATTAGAAGCAAAAGCAACAAAGCCTATCAAGAACATGTCTCCCTTCTTCCTTGCTTTTATATTCAGGTCGGCGCACACCTTGAATAACGCAACGTCGCTATCCCCCTTCAGCGCACTTGCGCATCTCCTTGCCTCTGCAATAGCGTATCTGCCTGCATAGCTCTTATTCCCAAGCGAGCTCACGAGCATTCTTGCATACACGTAGCTTATCAAGTAAGTCTTCTTGAGTTCCAAGAGGGGCGTCGACTTATACTCTATCGTCCCTTTGTTCAACGCTTCCTCCACGCGTATTCTCCCGAATTTCAGGAGGTCGTGGTCTATTTTGTTCAAATTGAGCTCGGCTACCACGCTCTTTGCCTGAGGTGCAAAAGGGTACTTGTATGCGAAGTCGATATCTGCCGGGTCCATGAATAAATTGCTTTCTAAAAATATAAAACACGATTCGTCCAAATACGCAAATCCATTTGGGTTTGCACACTATCTTTAAATACGTGCCAAAGGGACTAATTGTACAATCCGTTTGGCTATATGGTAAAAATGGCGAATACAAAACACGATACAACTTTGCACGCAGATTCGCATGGCCAAATTGACTCGTCAGGCAAGACGCACCTCTCGAACCTTCTCGTTGCACTGCGAAAGCATTCAAAGCCGCTCTTTGCATCGATGATGGCCGCATCCATTCTCTTTGCTTCTCAGCGCGCAGTTCCTCCAAAGACGCAGCAAATAACCAACATAACAATCCCTTACAAGGCAGCCGATTTGCACAAAAGCGGCCAGGCATTCGATTCATTTGCAAATGCTAAAAGAGATGCAAAAACTTTCAGCAGCAACAATTGGGCTGCATACTATGTTGCATCCAACCTAAACAACCCAAAACCTACAGTCACAAACGTCGTGGGTTCGTGGGTCATACCCACTTCAGGGGAAGGGTGCTATTCAAAAGGCACAGATCCGAAGGCTAAGCTCTTCTCAGGCTCGCAGTGGATAGGCATAGGCGGAGTATACGACCACTCCCTAATCCAATTGGGCACAGACACACAGATATACGAAGGCAAGGAGCAAAGCTTTGGCTGGGCAGAGATTTTGCCGCAATCCCTGGTTGTCATACCTGGATTTAGGGTGGCTCCTGGAGATGAGATAACAGCGAATATAGTAAAGATAAGGTCTATGCATTCAAAGAAGGATCCAAATCTCGGCCTGTGGAGAATATCCCTTAACAACCTCACTCAAAAAATATTCGCTCATACGAGGATAGAATATTCATCCTCTCAGGCAAGCGCCGAGTGGGTCGTGGAGCGCCCAGAGCAAAGCATAGCAGGATACAACTTTTTGGTTGACCTTCCTAATTTCAAGTCTGTGAAATTCGTTTACAACGGGCCTACGACTGGGAATTATGCAACTGTAAACGGGGTAACCGGCCCTATAAGCTCATTCCCTCACGCAAGGCTGGAAATGGTAAATTACAAAGATATAGGATCAATTGAGCTAAGCAATCAAGGCGACATAATAGAACTTCTCAAATACAAGAAATTGGTTCCGCTTGCAATACCATCCAATCTATCTAGAAACGGCATGTCATTTAGCGTCAACAAGGTCGCATGTCCGCCTAATTGATAAAAATCTCTAAAAATTCTAAACGCTCCATGCATGTTTAGCACAAGCTATATATAGGAATCCAACCAAACAAAATCCGATGAAGCCTGATCTCTACTGGTGCTTCAAAGTGGTTTCATGCGCGGCAAAAAGAAACAGGGAAAGCTCATTGCAATAACAGGTCCAATGTTCGCAGGGAAGACTTCGAAGATGATACAGCTTTTAGACAGGGAGAAATATTCCGGGAATTCAGTACGCCTATTCAAGCCAAAGATCGACAATAGGTACAGCAAGACAAGCGTGGTCACGCATAAAGGAGAGAAACTGCCTGCGATGACCGTCACAGTTGATGCAAACGGCATAGATGCGATAATCAAGAACTCAGCAGACTGCGATGTCGTTGGAATAGACGAGGCGCAATTTTGGCCTCCAGAACTAAACCTTGCAAACACTCTCAACGATTTTGCTAACAGCGGAAAGACTGTCTACGTCTCGATACTCAACAAGGACCACACCGGAAAGCCGTTCAACAACACTTTGGAGGTCCTCGCCCTTGCAGATTCAATACACAGCCTCACATCAATATGCCTAAAATGCGGAGAAGATGCGACATTCACGCAGAGGATATCAAAGGGGAAAGAAATATTCGGGAGCCAGATCCAAGTAGGCGGCACGGAAAGCTACGAGCCTAGGTGCAGAAAGTGCTTTGTTGCAAAGAGCCGCAGCGCGAAAGGCAGATGATCACGCATATCAGGTTCCCTATCCATAATTCAAAGTGATATTCTCGCCATCGTACAACTTTACTCTATTTGAGAATCCCTGATCTGTTTCTATTACATAATTTGCATAGGAGTGTGGAGTGTAGATAGGGCAAAAACTGTTTCCAGAATTCGCGTATCCGCAAAGCTTATTCTGCGTCGCGTTATACGGGGTTGCATTCACGAAGTACACCACATGCCCCTGCCCGCTTGCATTTACATCAATCCATATTATGTCAAGAGCATCAGGCGTATCGTACATCCAGAACGGACATGTGTCGTTGGACGCAGGGCATAGCAGCGTCCCTGCAACATTGAAGAGCATAAAAGTGCTGCTATTGACCGTCGTATTCATGAGCCCCCTAAATTCCTGGTTCTGGTTCCATGCAAATGAGCTGAATGCGAATGTCCTTCCAGATACGCTAAAAGACGCAGGCATAAAATGTCCAAGCCTATCTAGCTTGTAGAAATATGCTCCAAATATCAAGATGTATGCAAGTGCGCTAAGCAGCACAATTGCTAAAGCACCATTCCATTTTCCTCCAAATCTGCTTGCCATCTCAAAATCACGTATCAACGCGGCGATCCGATATCAAATTTGGAAAAACAAAAATCAGGTTATGTCTATGCTATCTTCAGCATAGCCAAGTGCAAGAAGCGCCTTCTTTGCTTTATCCTTGTTATTGCCCTGCAGCTCTATTATGCCGTTCTTGAATGTCCCACCGACAGCAAGCCTTGTCTTGAGCTCCTTTGCAGTACGCTCTATCTCATCTCCAGTTAAGCCCTCGACAACTGTAACGTATTTTCTGAACTTCTTTTTCTCAGTGTATATCCTTATCTTCTTGAGCGTCTCCCTGTCCAGTATGTCGCATACGCAAAGCTCTTTTGGCAATCCGCATTTGGGGCACATATCTGGCATTACTTCTTGGCACCTCGTTCTTTGAGAATGGTAAGTATCTTGGCTATTGTCTTTCTTAGCTCTCGTATCTTGACCTTCTTGCTTGAAACTCCGGTAGAAGCTATCTTCCTCTTCTCCACTCCAAGGTCAAATTTTACCTCGTGAAGCTTCGTGTCTAGCGCCTCACTAGGCATATTCCTTAGGTCTTTTATGTGCATTATCATTCACCTTTTTACATCTGTCTTGCAGCCGCTATGTTCTTAGGTAATTCGACTTCCTTTATCACTCTGTCAGGGAAGACTGTTCCAGGCTGCACTATTCTTACTGTTATCCCTATGGCTCCATACTTCGGGTAGGCTGCAACCTTGGCTTCGTCAACCAGATTCGTTACGTCTCCTGCCTTCGGAAGGTATCCGAGCCTTACCTTGATCTGCTTTGCCCTTGCGCCTTTTGCGGCAAGCTTGCCTGCAGCTATGACTTCGGCTCCAAGAGCCCCATTGAGCATAATATCTCTTATCGTCGAGTGCATCAGGCTCCTGGCATTTGCGCCTCTCTCTAGGGAGTTGGCTATGTACTTTGCCACAAGCCTTGGCTCAAGCTTAGGATTCCTTACCTCAGCCACGCTTATCTGCGGATTTTCGACGTTAAACTTTGTCCTTAGCGTTTCAGTGAGCGCATCTATCGTCGATCCTCCCCTCCCGATTACTCTTCCTGGGTTAGTGACATAGACTGTGATCCTTGTTATCAAAGGCGTCTTTTGTATGTCTATCCTGGAAAATCCAGCTCTGCTGAGGGATTTCTCTAAATATTTCGATATGTGGATCTTGACTATTGCGTCATCAATAAATTTTCTTTCTACTACCATAAATATCATCTATCTCTTCATGCGCTTGCTTTTGCCTTCTCCTCTACCTTCTTTTCCTCGTGCGAATGTTCGTGCTCATGCTTCTTCTCGCTTTTTGCCTTGTGCTCTATAGCGCCATGCGCCTTCTTTGGCGCTGCGGCATTTCTCATCTTCATCCATGCCTTGAGCTCCTTGTTCTTCTTTGTTATGAAATATTTCATATTCGCTGTAAGTTCTTCTTCATCTCCCTGTGCAAGGGCTATCTCGACTTTTGCGTACTCTAGGTCCGAGTGCATC
>JAKAON010000052.1 GCA_021812185.1 Microcaldota archaeon | reverse complement strand
CAGCTGCCAAGTCCGCCAGTAGAAGAAGCTAATGAGTAATACGCATTGCCAGAAACGGTAAGGTTGTCATTTGGTTGTGTGGAGTTTGAATAATCATATATGACGTGGCCTCCATTGTATGTTACTCCGCCTACGCAATAGATATAGCTATTATAAGACAAACACTGACCACCTACTTGCGAAATAGGGTATGCACTTGTTGAGCTCCATGAACCAACGCCCGAGCTTGATACGCTAGCGTAATACACTGTGTTGTATGGGTTCGGAGGCGTATTCCACTTAGCGCATCCAGCACTTGAACAGTGGGATGTCGTATTTACTCCCCAAAGGTATATGTTAGGTGCTCCGCCCACGCAGTATATGTATCCAGAAATAATTTGGCATGAAGCTCCAAGAACGCCTACAGGATATGGGGTTGTTGATTGCCATGTACCTATTCCAGAACTTGTAAGTTGCGCGTAGTAAACTGCATTAGTTGCCGATTGATAGTGCGTAAACCATGTTGTTGACTCATTCCAGAAGAATTCATCTGGCCAGTAAGATGCAAATGCAGGCCCATATGATATCCCACCTCCCACGCAGTATATATATCCGCCAGATACTGCACATGACGTGAATTCAGGAGGTATTGGATATGCAGTTGTGGATGATGGCGAGCCTATTCCAGAAGGAGATATTGATGCATAATATGCATTGTTTTGTACTGTCCCTGTATATCCTGATGAAAGGTATTGTGAACTGTTAACGCTACTTAGGCAATACACATAATTATCATAGTTGAAACACTGATTCTCTGCAGCGTTCTCTAATCCTGCCGAATATGAAAAGAAAGTGGCCGAATTCTGCCATGGCTGTGTTATTGCTCCAGTAGATAACGATGTTTGGGTGTATTCGCTTGCACCATTAGATCCTATTGCATACAAGTATCCATAGGCTACCGTAGTCGTACTTGAGGATGTTGTAGTTGTTGATGTAGTTGTTTCAGTAACTGTCGTTGATGAACTTGTGGTGGATAATGTAGTTGAGGTCGAAGTAGATGTCGATAGCGTCGTAGATGATGTGAATGCTGCGCTCTCTGATACTGGACTATTTAGAGTTATGATTGATGAGGGACTAGTTCCACTGTAAGATATTGTTCCGCTGCCGCTCCAAGAACTAAATGCGTATCCTGCCGAAGGGGACTCCGATATTGTTATCTGGGATCCAGCATTGGCCCAGGTGGCACCACCTGGAGATACAGATCCGCCTGAAGAAGGAGATGCTGACATTGTAAGTAAATATTGAGTTGTGTAGCTTGCAGTTGCAGTGCATGACGAACTTGCATTAAATGTTTGCGAAGATGCAGTAAGAGAGCATCCGCTTATCGATACAAACGAGTATCTTGTTCCGCTTGCACCTGCTATCAATGTCGTGAAAGAGTATGTATGATGCGTTCCTTGGCCGAATGCGAATCTGTCAGGAAGCTGGCTTTGCGAAAATAGGTTTCCGTCTACAGTAAGTATATTTCCGACTGCTCCACTTGCACCGCTTGTCGCAAATGTAACGTACACTGGACGCGCGAATCCTATTATCACAAATGCGCTATGCCCTGCAAATGATGCAGTGATCTTGACGCTTCCAGTGTTGTTATTTGATTGCACGAAGCTGTACGAATCGCCGTTTGAATTAGATACTGCAACTGCAGGAGAAGGAGTAGCGAAAGTTTCGTTAGAAGTGAAGTTCACGCTCCCTCCAGTAAGAGGATATCCAAGAAGCATCACTCTTGCAGTGAGCTGGTCGTATGTGCCGTCTGCAAGCTGAGTATAATTTTGTGCAGAGAGCGTTATCGATACTGGATTTGACGTCGTAAGAGCTGAGACGTGAGTGTTGAATGCCCCGATGAATGTCTGGCTCTGCGAACCTGCACATAAGTTTGCATTTCCTGAAGGGCATGTTATCCCAGTGAGTTTCACCTGTCCTCCGACTTGCGAACCTACACTTATGGAATTTCCGCTCAAAGTAACGTTGCAAATTATAGCGCCTCCTGCAGGCACATATTTAGGTTCGCATGTGCCTGTAGCAACACCTGTGCTTGATGAGTTTATTGACATCTGCGGATTTACAAGTGCATACTGCTGAGTATTGGTAAATAGGAATACTGCATGCGACCCGACCGAGTTCGATGCAAGTACGAGGTCATTGCAATAAGTGCCGTATGAGAATGTGCATGTGGTCGGAACTGCGTTTTGCGTAGTCGACGTAAATAGGAATACGAGTGCGATGACTAGGGCTATGACAATCAATGCAAAGCCGTACGTAGTCATGAATTCGCTTGAAACTTGTTGCTTCTGTTTATTTTTAGGCATTAAATTGACCAGCGCACTTGCATATATAAATTACCTAACTTCGCCAAATTAGGTAAATTACTATATTATTGATTGACTCAAAAGCTATAAAAAACATATGTACACACGTCTATTTGTCGATTATGGACTACAATCTCACATTTTGTTAAAATTGTTATAGTGCGATCATCAAAAAACAGCTTTCCAAATAATGTTTTAGAAATTTTGTCAGCCAATATAACTACTCTTAGTTTAAGTATATTACTATTAGTATATCCTCTTTATTTAACTTAATCTCTATTTTTTAATATTAAAATATAACCATAATGGTAATATTTTTATATTCTTACTTATTAAGTAAGTTATGGCGAAAATTCAATTAGAAGGATTTAGGTGCGAAAGATGTTCTCATGAATGGGCACCAAGAAATGCATCTGTACTACCAAAAGTATGTTCTGCGTGCAAAAGCCCATATTGGAATACACCAAAGAAGACAGCACCACACGAACGTCAATATTCAAGGCAAAGTGAGGCATTGCCCTCTAATAAACATGAACCATCAAGCCACGAGCGGGAAATTGCGCTTTTGGAATATGCATCAATAATCGATAACAGATCAATGCAAGAGCACGAAAGAAAGGAGAAACTGGACCACTGGCATAAAAAATACAAGGGCTGGTTCAAGAATGAACCTATTGATCATGGCCAATCAGGCAAAGCTTGAACATCTTTTTCTTGATAGCTAGAATTTACTATCTTCGCGTTCAATTCTTTATCTATTAGGTGCAGCTGAAGTTGCTACATCCGCCATTAATGGTATCCTCGCCTTCTCATCATTTCCATTGAAGGCATTGTATCCAATATAAAGGCTGTAAATCCAGGCCAAAAGGAATAGTAGATTTGGCACCCATCCGAAAGGATTCTGGACTATTTGAGCTGAAAACAAACCATTATAAACAACTGTAGGGGCTACAAACGAGCCTATAAGCCCTATCACTATTAATGAAAAAAGCCAGTAAACCATCGACTGCGTCCCATGGAATTTCAACTTAGGGTTATCGTTGTATAAGGCAAAAACAAGACCTCCAGAAATTATCGGTATCAAATATGCAAATATCAGCATTCCATTTCCTCTGGTATTCTCTACGTTTGCACCTGTTTTTGCCATTAATACAACCGATTAAGACTAAGCCTTCTTTTTAGGTACTTCTGCCTCCTTAACAAGGACCCATCTCTTTATCAAGACAACTCCTATTATCAACAAGACAACTCCTATTACTAGGTTTCCGGGAAGACCGAATATCAGTATTCCTCCTTGGCCAAATGCCATTAGTCCTATTATGATGTCGTATATTCCAGCTATTGTAAGTACAACAGCCAAGATCTTCTTTGTCAATGTATCCATATTATCAATAAACTAGGTTCGATATGGATATTTAATCATTTTCTACGCCTAACCACCGAAACCTATAAATAACTAATCCGCCCAATGTATGAGTATAAATATACTCAAAATACAATCTACATTCTTAATCTTTTTAGATTCATGGTAAATCCAAACATGTAATCTATGGTATATTTCTACTAAAAAGTGAATAACATGGCAGAAAATCAAATGGGAGGAGGACAATACGTGATATTGCCAGAAGGCTCATCAAGACTTCTTGGCAGGGACGCACAGCGCACGAACATAGCTGTAGCATATGCAGTAGCAAACGCAATCAAGACAACTCTTGGTCCAAAGGGAATGGACAAGATGCTTGTATCGGAGCTTGGAGACATAGTGATTACAAATGACGGGGCTACAATACTTGAAGAAATGAATGTTGAGCACCCTGTGGCAAAGATACTTGTCGCCATCGCAAAGACGCAGGACAAGGAAGTTGGAGACGGAACTACAACAACTGTCATCATTGCGGGAGAGTTGCTAAAGACTGCAGGTTCCCTAATAGAACAAGGAGTGCACCCAACCACCATAATCAAGGGGTACAAGATGGCTGCAGAGAAGGCAAAGCAGGTGCTAAAGTCAAAGGCATCAAACCTTTCTGTAAGTGACGAGGACAAGCTTGAGAAGATCGCCTTAATATCAATGGGATCAAAGAACATAGGCGGAGACAACACGAAAAAGATGCTTGCCAAGATAACTACGCAGGCAATAAAGCAGGTGATGGAGAAGAAAGGGGATGCGATATCGATAGATCACGACTTCATCAAGCTTGAAAAGAAGGAAGGGGGAAGCATAGAAGAAACATCATTCATATCCGGTGTCTTGATAGACAAGGAAGTGGCACAGTCAGGGATGCCAAAGCTCGTTAAGAATGCCCAAATAGCCCTTCTTGACGTAGCCCTTGAAATAGAGAAGACCGAGACGGATGCAAGAATTGAGATAACTTCTCCCGATCAAATGCAGGCATTCCTTGCGCAGGAAGAGAAGATGCTCAAGGCTATGGTAGATAAGATAGCAAAGTCTGGGGCAAACGTGATCTTCGTGCAAAAGGGCATAGATGACGTCGCACAGCATTACCTGGCAAAAGCCGGCATAATGGCAGTTAGGAGAGTTAAGAAATCAGACCTTGAGAAGCTCTCACGCGCAACAGGCGCCAAGTTCGTCACTAGCCTCGATGATCTTGGGAAGAACGATCTAGGGTTCGCCGGTGTTGTCGAAGAGAGGAAGATAGCCGGGGAATACATGGTATTCGTAGAGAAGTGCAAGGATCCAAAGAGCGTGACCATATTCATAAGGGGAAGCTCCACTCAGGTGATAAACGAAGTCGAAAGGTCGCTCACCGACGTGATAGGTGCACTATCTAGCGCTGTAGAGCAGGGCAAGTATGTGTCCGGAGGAGGTGCGATAGAAGTAGACGTCGCTAACGCCTTAAGGCAGTACTCAAGCGAGGTAGGAGGCCGAGAGCAGCTTGCAATACAGGCATTTGCAGACGCTCTTGAAATAGTTCCAAAGACGCTGGCCGAG
>JAKAON010000051.1 GCA_021812185.1 Microcaldota archaeon | reverse complement strand
AGTTGCTCGTACTTCTCGGAGACGACGATGTAGAGAATGTGCTAACTACGATAGAGGCTAGGAAAAACAATCCAGACTTGACAATATTTGCAAGGATAAAAAGGCAGGAAGATTTAGACAGAGTATTGCATTCCGGAGTCGCATACGCCATCATGCCAGAAATAGCGGTAGGTGATGAGATAGGCGAATTCCTCCTAAAATCGATGGGATGATCATTCAGACCTGAGCGCTTTTATAGGATCGGCAAATTTGAAATTAACCATACGTCCCCTTACCTTTTAGAACTTCAATTACTTGGCAGCAGGGCTTGGACTTTCTTAGATAACAAGCATTTAAATCCTTTTAACTACTAATTTAAATCGATTCGAATGGCAGATAACGTAACTAGCACGGGTATCGATGCGCTTTTGAAATATGTTAACGACCATGGAGAGACAGAGATTCCAATACTTGCAAAGGTTATGAAAGTAGATATTGCAGTCGCAGAGCAGTGGGCAAGCATACTTGAGAATGCAAAACTTGTAAAGGTGAATTACAAGCTAGATAAAATGTTTGTAGCTCCGCTTAACATTTCTGCGGTTGATTTGAAGGCGATGAGCGCTGAAGTTGAGGTAAGGCAGAAAACTATTACTTCGGACATAAAATCGAAAGAGGAACTGCTTTCCCAAATTGAAGAGAGAATAAATTTATTTGATAAATTTGCAACTGACGCACAGACAGTATTCAAAACCAATGCAGCAGGAGTAAAGAAAACTTTAGACCAACTCCACGAACTAAGAATTAGGGCAGATGCCGAATTTGAAAGGGTAAAGAGCAGCAAGGAGTACATGGACAAATTATCGTCAAAAATAGACTCTGATCTGCTTGAAGTTAGAAAGAAAGCGGATTCGATAAAAACAGGGAACTTTGATGCAGATGATGCAAGGAGATTGATAGACGACCTCAAAGATCGGCTAAAGCTTATCGATTCTGAATCAAGCAGCACCCAAAAGAAATTCAGCCAGAGCATTGCACAGCAATCAAAGGAAGCCAACGAGGCTTTTGCCAATATAAGGCAGGAAATAAAGAGCCTGAACGATATCATAGCACATGAAGAAAAGCAGCTGGAAGAAAAAGCCAGGATTAACCAGAATTACAGCAGAGATGTAGAGAAGGTGTTTAAGGAACTTGACAAAAGGAGCAGTATTGTTATGGATAGGACAATAAAGACGAAGTCCGACATAGACAGCATATACGATCTTGCAGAGAAGAAAACAAGCAGCGTGAATAAGGACATCGATACGTATATAGCGAAATTTGGAGAGATAGGGGAGATAGACAAAACAATACGGGACATAAAGGCTTCTCTTGAAAATGCGAGGAAGGATTGCGAGTATTGCAAGCAGCAATTTACACTGATAAACGCCCAATTAAAGGAGATAGATGCAGACAAGAAGCTCGATGAGCCCACAAAAAACGAAAAGATAAAAGATATTGGGAGCAAGGTCGAGGAGATAGACTCGAAAATGGACAAGATAAGACAGGATGTAGAAGACAGCGCGCCGGATAGGCTGATAGGAAAGAGCGCAACAGAATGATGTTATGGACCAGAAGAGCGACAATAATGCAAGTGGAACCGAGGTAGTGCTAGATTCGTACGAACTTACTGCAAACGGCCTTCCAGTCTCCATCAAGATAATTGATAGAGGAGAGTTTGCACCTATATATGAAGTGACAGTGCCAGGCATAGGCCAAGCGACAAAACTGCTTTTGCTCTCGTTAAGGCAAGAGCTGCTAAATCTTGTTCCGTTTGACTTGAACAGGATGGACAACAAAGAGTACATAGACGAACTTACGGTAAAATACGGGAACGCATCAAATTTACTCATAAACAAGTATCTCCCGAGAACCGATGACAAGTCAAAGGATTTGCTAAAAGCGTACATCATAAACATAATGGTAGGGCTTGGGGAACTAGAGGCTCCGCTTGCAGATCAGAAACTTGAGGAGATTGCAGTCAATAGCGGCAATACCGAAGTATGGGTCTTCCACAGCGAATTCGGATGGTGCAAGACAAACATGATACTTGGAAGCGATAACTTGGTGTACAACGATGCCGAGCAGATTGGAAGGAGAGTAGGCAGGCAGATATCCAATCTTTCGCCCATAATGGATGCTAAATTGATTGACGGATCCAGGGTCAATGCGACACTTTTCCCAATTTCGCAAAGCGGAAACACCCTGACAATAAGAAAGTTTGCCAAGAACCCGTGGACTGTCACTTCGCTAATAGCAAACAAGACATGCCCTAGCAACATTGCTGCACTTATATGGCTATGCATGCAAAACGAACTAAGCTTGATGGTGTCGGGAGGGACTGCAAGCGGAAAGACAAGCTTCCTAAATGCAATATCCACATTCATACCAGCAGGGAGAAGAGTTATTTCGCTTGAGGAGACCAGGGAACTCACGCTCCCTTCATTTTTGCAGTGGCTTCCCATGCTCACAAGGCAGCCTAATGCAGAAGGAAAGGGAGAGATATCACTTTATGACCTCATGATAAATGCCCTAAGACAGAGGCCAGATGTAATCCTAGTTGGAGAAATGAGGACAAAGAAGGACGCAGAGATGCTTTTTGAAGCCATACACACAGGACATGCAGTTTATGGAACGCTCCATGCTGACGATGTGGAGGATACAGTACTTAGGATGACCAATGAACCGATAGCGATACCTAAAATAGTGCTCAATGCGCTGGCGGGAATTGTGACGCTCTTTAGATACAGGAAAGTCGGAGTGAGGCGCGTGCTTGAGATAGGGGAGATGCAAAGGACAGGCGACGCCAATGTTTTATATAGATGGAACCTCAGAAAAGACACATTCCTTAGAGTCTCTGCATCAGGAAGATTATACGAGATTTTTGACCAGTATGCAGGGCTTACGGGGAACGAAGTAGAGGATGACATCAAGGAGAAAGGAGATATACTAGAGTGGATGGTGAGAAACAAGATATTTGAAGTTGACGACGTGAGCTATACTGTCTCAAGCTATTATAAGAGCAAGGATAAAGTTGTCCAGCTAGTGAAAGACGATGCGCAGTTCAAGGATACGTTTTTGTACAGGGGACCTAAATGACTGAAGAAAATATTACGCAGATGTCCTACAGGGATGCGATTGATGCTATAAACAGAGTAGGCCAGCAAGCTGAAATAAAGGGTATGGAATTTAAGTTTGAACAATCTGAATTCCAGAACAATGTTCCAAGCAAATTTGTAGAGTATGGCAAGGCTGTAGATGAAATAGTGCAAGTCGAGGGAGTCAAAAAACAGCAAAATGCCGCGATATTTAGGGAAACATCACCCATACAACCTGTGCAGCCAGGAGCATTGCAAAGGCAATCAAGCATCGACGTCCATAGGGTACAAAGCACAGTAACTGCAGCAGGAGCTGACGTTATGAGAATCGCAGTGGAGATTGAAAGACAGGTCGGGAAGGTGGGAGGCGCTGTAGAAAACAAAATGAAGGATATTGGGAAGGGGGATTTGGTCATGGATAAGATGTCCTTGCAAGACCAGATAAGTGATCTTGAGAAGATAAACCTTGGTGTAGACCAGGGCGCTTTTGACGATGCACAGCTTGCAGTAATAAAAAAAGAGGTGAAAAACCTGCAAAATATTGCACAAAGCCAGGACATAAGTAAACTAGACGATGCACAAAAAGCCATAGTTAAGCTTAGGAATCAACGATTGGGGGATGCCCTCAATAAGTTAGCCCTAAATAATTAGCGTTATCAAATTAATAACTAGTGTGACCGTGGACCAGAATATTTCACAGATGAAAAAGCCTCCAGGGTTACTTGACCATTATCTAGAGGGAGTTGCGGCAAAGCACAAGAATATCGAATCTGCAATGAGAGAGCTAGGCATGAATGTGAGCTTATTCTCATTTGTAAAAAGGATGTTTGTATATTCTGTTGTTGTCGCCCTGATTGTTACTGTGGCGCTTGGCGCTCTATTCCTGAAAATAGGCCTTAATCCCATATTCGCATTTGTGTTGGGATTTGCATTCTGGCAGATGTTTTTCCAGAAATTTATTAATTACCCATTAGACAGGACAAAGAGCCTTGGGAATAAGGTAGAGAGGGACATTCTTTTCGCGGCAAGGGACCTTGTGGTATCGATGAGGTCTGGACTGCCGCTATACAACGCTATGACAGTGGTTAGCGTAGGTTATGGGGCGGCGAGCAGGGAATTTGCAAAGATAATTTCCCTCGTACAGCTTGGCATGCCTATGGAACAGGCGATAGAAGAAGTAAGCAACGAGAGCAAGTCAAAGACGTTCAAGAGGATAATGCTTCAGGCTTCGGTAAGCATAACTTCCGGTGCAGACATAATAAGTTCATTGCAAGGAGTGCTTGATGAAGTCGTGCAGGAGAGGACCATAGAGCTAAGGAGGTATGGTCAGAGGCTAAATGCTCTTGCCATGTTTTACATGCTCTTTGGCATAATATTGCCAAGCATGGGAATAGCAGTTGCGGCGATACTTACGAGCTTCATAGCCCTTTTCTCCGTTACGACTACCACGCTGATAATGGGTGTCGTATTTATTATAGGGATACAGGTGATATTCCTCAATATAATAATAAATTCTAGACCTGCGTTCGCTATGTAAAATTTGGTGAGATGTAATATGGCAATATCGTTCGAAAGACTCGTTTCAAGGGACCTTGTTAGGCTCACCTCCAATGAACTTGACCTTGCAGGGCTCAAAATGACGCCGAACAAATTCTTCTCAATAGCCATAATAGGAGGAGTGCTGATATTTGCAATTATAGCTTTCGGGATGTTCGCACTATTAAATCTCAGTCCTGGACTTTCGGTCCTTGTAGGAATAGTGGGCAGCGGACTTTACGAAGTTTCCATTTATGCGATACTTGAATTCATAATAGACAGGAGAAAGACGTTCCTTGAAGGAATACTTGCAGATTATCTGCAGATAGTGGCTGCAGACGTTAGAAGCGGAATGTCGCTTGACAAGGCGATGCTCCAGGCAGCAAGGCCAGAGTTCGGATTCTTCAGCGAGGACGTAAAATTAGTGAATGCGCAGATATATGCCGGTGAAACAATACAGAATGCACTTACATTGCTCGGAGAGAAATACAGGTCCAATGAGCTAAAACACACAATAAGGCTAATGATAGAGGCTCTTCAATACGGAGGAGGGATCACTGACTTGCTCAACCAGATAGCAAAAGATATACGAACCCAGCAAATAGTGCAAAAGGACATCGCAGGGCAATTGTTCATGTATACAATTTTCATAGCATTTGCAGCACTTATAGGGGCTCCGGCGCTCTTT
>JAKAON010000009.1 GCA_021812185.1 Microcaldota archaeon | reverse complement strand
TGAGATCAACATCGTTTCTTTTTTGAACTTCATTTTGGCCTCTCTTATTACGTACACTCCACGGTCTTCCAATTTATCCAAATCTTGTTTTATCATAATCAAACACCATTCAATATCTGCAATCCCTTCAGATATATTGTTGCCCCACGTAATACCTTCCCCTCGCGTACAAACAAAGGTACATTACAAAGCACTTTGCGTTTCGAATTTATTATTTCAACAAACGACTTTGTTATATCCTCATTTTTCTTTATCTTGCCGTGTTCGAATACAACTCTATAATATGCTGCCTTGCCTTTGAACGCTTTCGAGAACTGTTTCCAATTTTGTTCACTTGGGTTCTTCCACAACTCCTGTGAGCTAGCATCCAAAATATCCATTCTTTTATTTGTCATAAAATCACTAAACATATCCCAAAGCCCTAAGCTTTTCCATCATATAATCATTTTCAGCTTTTTTACCTCTATTTTTCTTAGTTTCTTCAACCTTTGCCGTAGTCTCCCTCAATATATAAGTTGCATAATCAGATACGGATGAGAATCCTGTATCTTCTATGTTCTTGCTTATTCTATCGAAGAGTAAACTAGGTATTGTTATAGTCGTATACTTTCTCTTATGTGGCAATGACATATAATCGCTTTAATGTTACAACATTATAATACATTAAAGTATATAAACCTTACACAAGAAAGGCTTCGTTCACAAAGCCCTAATATTATATATAAAATCAGCAGTTCAAGATTACCCTGGCGAAGTACGCAAGAAACAATACCTGTAGGAAAAACATAATAGCGTGCGTATTTAATCAAATTAGCAGGTATGTTTTAATACCCCTCAAACAGTAAAATAAAAAAAACGTGATATCATGGCTTTGAAACACGAATTCGACGCGATAGAAAATAAGGTCAACGAATGCAAATCCCAATCAGAAACCAATACTGCATTTTCAGAAGCAAGATGGAATCTATTAACAAACAATATCAAATCAATACTGGGAAACACAAAAGGTTCTGCAGGTTCTGTTAGCCCGCTTATCGCATCCCTTGAGGCTGCAGACGTTCTTTGCAGACTAATGGAACATGATCCAAAAGTTGCAAACGGCGTCTCTTTTCAAGTAGCTGCCATAGCTGCAGATACAAGGAGCCCAGAAGCTGTGTTCTTTGCAGTGAAAGAATTATCAAAGCATGTTACAAATCCAAATATGGCAGTTAAATGCGCTGCAAAATTGTCGGGATATGCAAGCAATCATAAAACCAGGGCAAATATGTCTGAATATCTATTGAGCACGGAATACGCAATTGCTATTTCAAAAAGATAATGTGATTTGCGATAATGTGGTTTGTTATGATACGCTATCAAGTGGAAGCAACAGCTCTTGCAAAACTTGTTATAGAACAAAATTTTGGTGAAAATAGCGAAGCGGCAGCTTTCATAATTTCCAATATATGCTCTATCTTCAATAACACTCAAAGCACCGCCGCAATGCTGCGCGCAGCTTATGCAATCTCAGAAATAAAGTACAATCCTGAGGAAGCAAAAATCTGCTCGCTGTGCCTAGCCAACATAGCAAAAAATACGAAAATAGCTACGGCCGTAATACTTGCTGCAGAACAACTAACTCAAAACAAGTGCAATCCAAACGTCAAAATGCTCTTCTCAACAATACCTAGAAAGGCAGAATGAAAACTCCTACGAGTTTATTATACTATTTCTTGCGTTATATAATTCAAGTTATGTGGTGTTTTTCTGGAGGACAAATCAACAGTTATGCAAGAAAAGGTATGGTCCAAGAACTTCGAAGGCGACATTTTGGCAGCATGGATCAACGAATCCAAATACACACCTAATATTGCAAATGCGTCAAAAACATTCATAATCGACACGCCGCCTCCATACATCAATGCGCCTATACATGTGGGACATGCATATACCTATACTTGTATGGATGCCATAGCAAGGCACAAACGACTTGGGGGGTTCAGTGTCATATTCCCTTTAGGTATGGATCGCAATGGCCTTCCTATCGAAGTGCAGGCTGAGAAAGAATTCAAGATGAGTATAATATCAACACCGCGGGAAGAATATATAAAGAACTGCAGATTGCTGCTTGAAAAATATGGGAAAACATCTCTTGACACCTTCAAAAAACTAGGCATAAGCTTCAATAGTTGGAACATAGAGAATAAATTGGGCGGAGCTTATGAAACAGACAGCGACGAATATAGAAAGATGACCCAGGAAACATTCATAATCCTATTTAAAAAAGGCCTCATATATGAAAGCGAAAGACCTTCGAACTACTGCACCGAGTGCCACACTACAATATCTGATTCAGAGGTTGAATACAAGGAAGAAGAGGCTGATTTATATCATATACTGTTTTCAACATCTAAAGGAGAAAACATAACAATAGCGACAACAAGGCCAGAGCTCCTCGCTTCTTGCAAAGTCATACTTTATAATCCCAAGGATGAGAAGAACAAAAAATTCAAGGAACAGACGGCTACCGTACCAATTTTCAACAACACTATAAAAATCGTGGAACACGGATATGCAGATCCTGATTATGGCTCTGGTGTGCTGATGGTTTGCAGTTACGGCGATCTTGATGACATAAGAGTACTCAGGGAACTAAATATAACTCCGACTTTTGTTATAGGCAAGAATGGGAAAATGTCTATTCCCGGCTCTGAATTCGATGGGATGAAGGTTAAAGAAGCAAGGAAGGCCATTGTAGAAAAACTAAGAAGTGAAGGAAAGCTCATCAAGACAGAACGCGTTCCACACAGATATCCTATTTGCTGGAGAACAAAGAATCCAATAGAGTTCATAGCGACAAAAGAAGTTTATCTCAAACAGGTAGATTTCAAAGAAAAACTCCTAGGAGAAGTTCAAAAAATGAATTTCTTTGCACCAAAGAGCAAAAGATTGCTCGAAGATTGGATAAGTGGTGTGTCGATAGACTGGCCTATATCAAGAACAAGGTACTACGGAACCGAAATTCCACTATGGCATTGCAAAAAATGTGGTAATTCGATGGTTCCCGAATCCGGAAAATACTACAGGCCATGGATTGACAAGGCACCATTTGATTCGTGTGATAAGTGCGGATCAACAGAACTTATTGGAGATCAGAGAATATTTGACACGTGGTTTGACAGTTCAAGCAGCGCACTTTACGTATCTGGGTACATGTGGGACAAAAAATTCTTCGAATCTAACTATCCTGTGTCGCTTAGGCCTCAAGGCAAGGAAATAGTGCGCAGCTGGCTGTATTTCACCATGCTCAAATCATATCTTCTTTTTGGCAAAGCGCCTTTCAAAGACGTATGGATTCATATGCATGTGGTCGATGAAAAAGGAGAAAAGATGAGCAAGAGCCTTGGAAATGTCATAGATCCAAGCAAGGTAATAGAACAGTTTGGAGCAGAAGCATTCAGGGCATACGCATTTACCGACAACGACATAACGGAAGACGATGTAAAGTGCTCAGATGAGCGGATAAGAGGCGCGTCAAAGTTTCTGACAAAACTTTGGAATATATCAAGATTCATATCCTCGTTCGAAAAGGTGGATAACGTGCAGGATATCGAAGATACAGATAAATGGATAATTTCGGTATTGTCAGAAATCGAAACAAAGGTTATGGAATTCAACGAGAGTTATAAATTTGACAAGTCTTCGTCGCTGCTAAGGTCGTTCACTTGGAATATATTTGCAGATCATTATCTGGAATTGGTAAAGGGGAGGGCGTATGGAGAAGAAGGTTTCTCAGAAAAAGAGACTATGAGTGCAAGATACACTCTATACTATATATTAAAGCACTTATTACTGCTCTGGTCTCCAATGTTACCAATGATAACCGACAAGATATGGAAAAATATCTATGGGGGGGAAGGCGTGCACGCACAAAAATATGCAGAAATACCTCAGAACTACTCACTGTCACAAAAAACAGAAGAAATAACGGCATTTAATTCGCAGGTTTGGAATAAGAAGAAAGAGGAAGGTAGAGGCATGAGGGACTCGATAAATATCGAAATACCTAAATCCCTAGAACTTTTTGAAAAAGACCTAACAAAGCTGCACAGTATCTCCAAATGATTGTACTTCTACGAAAAACGAAGTAGCATGTAGCTATATAAAATAAGCGCCCATCATAACCACTTTTGTGATATATTGGTAATCAAAATTACAAAGGAAAATTCAGAAGGCAACGCTCTGCAGACTACTTATGCATACGATAATCTCATCAGGGATGCAGAAAAATCAGAAAAATTAAGCACGATATACTCAATATTTGAGTTATCCTTTAGGAAAAATAATGAAGATGTATATTTTGTCGATGGAAACAACATAAAGTATAGGATGAAAGTCTTTACAAATCCTGATGGGCAGAGAGGCGGATGGATAAATGAAAAAACAAAAATGGCGCTTAATGTTTTCGTGGGGGAAGGGTCAATAATACTAGCATCATCCATAGGCCCTAATTCTAAAATAGGCGAAAGAGTATACGTTGCAGGAAATGTCATTATGGGAAAAAACGTTACGGTTATTGATGGCATGTGGATAGATTCCGGCAACGAAATTCCAGACAGCTTTCTAGTGCATACCAACATCACTAAATAATTTCAGAAGTTCTGCGGCGATTTGCAACGGCGAAGTAAAGATAATATGTAAGAAATCACAGCGAATATCCTATTTTGGCTTTCAAATGCAAATTTACCGAATAGGTTAAAAACCTTTTCAAACTAATATGCATAAAGAAATCGGTTCTTAATTTACTTGTCGTGTTTTAAATGGCAAAAAATAAGCTTGAGAATAAACTATTAGCAGTCTTAAGAGTAAGAGGCAGGGCGAACATACGCACTAGCATCGAAGAAACGCTAGAGCGCCTGAATCTAAAGAGGATCAACAACCTCTCAGTGTTATATGGCAGCAAATCCAACATCGGCATGCTATACAAATGCAATGATTATATAGCATACGGGGAAATAGACGACGAAACACTGAACAAGCTTTTCTCGAAAAGAGAGATAAAACTAGATGATGCTCAAATGAAAGATCTAAAAGAGGGAAAGAAGAGCCTAAGATCGCATGACGTACATCTTCCAATAAGGATGCACCCTCCAAAACACGGATTTAGGAACACGAAGAAAAGCTATGTGAATGGAGGCGACCTGGGTTACAGGGGAGAGGAAATAAATAAATTAATCAAGAGAATGTTGTGATATTTTGGTAGTAAGGAAAGAAAGCAAGAACAGAAGATACTTGGGAAGCAGGAGATGGGGAGCTGGAAACATAAAAAATAGAAGAGGTAAGGGAAGCCGGGGAGGAGTAGGTAAGTCCGGAAAGAAGCATTGGTTTACCTATATAGTAAAATATGCTCCAGAGCGAATCCGAGCAAAGGGATTCTCAAAATGGGACAAAAAGGTATTGAAAACAATAGATCTAGATAAAGTTTCAAAATTAGCAAGAAAGAATGATTCTCAAAAGCCAGTAATCGAGCTAAAGGGGTACAAGGTACTGGGCGATGGCTCACTTTCAAAACCTGCAGTAATAAAGGCAAGCTCCTTCTCAAAATCTGCGGAAGAAAAGATAAAAGGGGCAGGAGGGGAAGCACAGAAAATCTAATCACTTGTCATTAGTTACTATTATATCAGTGTATTCATGGATTCCTTAAAGATAGCTTTTTACTCTGATACTTATTTGCCTGCAATAGACGGCGTAGTAACCTCCATAATCAACTTCAAACAGGAACTTGAACGAAGGGGCCATGAAGTCTACATATTTGCAAGTGGGGACAGAAAATCAAAGAAACAGTACTCGAGCAAGAATGTATTCATAATGCAGGGGGTGACGTTCAAACCCTACCCTCAATACAAGTTTGCGTTATTCCCCTACGCATCAATAATTAAGGTATCCAAACTCGATGTGGACTTGATACATGCACAGACGCCATTTAGCATGGGACTTTCTGCTATGATAATATCAAAAATCACGCATAAGCCTTTAGTGGGATCATACCATACAATGATAAATGACAAGGCAATAGTAGACAACTATTACCCACAGAATTCAAGCCTTAAGATGCTAGCAAGCAGGTCTGTGAAGGAGTACACAAAAATGTTCTACAATATGTGTGACGAGACTGTAGCTCCGAGCGAGACCATTCTAAAATATCTTACAAAAACAGGTATTGACAAGTCAAAATTATCTGTAGTGCCAAATAGCGTGGACCTAAAGCGGTTCAACACAAAAAATAATGGAGATAAAATAAGGAAATCTCTGCACATAAAGGACAATGAGCAAATGGTGCTATATGTGGGCAGGACAAGCAGGGAGAAGAAACTCGAGACGATGCTGCATGCAGCTAAATACCTTTCAAAGAAGAGGAACGACCTAAAATTCGTTATATGCGGCGATGGGCCTGCATTTGAATTTTACAAGAAAAGCGCAGCGAGGCAGAATTTGAAAAACGTGATATTTACCGGATTTGTAACTGGTCCCTTGCTATCGCAATATTATGCAGCGTGCGATGCATTTTGCATACCGTCAACGTTTGAGACTCAGGGTCTTGTTGCGCTCGAGGCAATGGCTAGCGGGAAACCTGTGGTAGGTGCAGATTATCTTGCACTGTCTGATCTCATAATCAATGGCAAAAATGGAGAAAAATTCAAACCTGGTGATTATATTTCATGTTCAAGAAAAATAGAAAAGGTTTTAAATAATACCGGACTATATACTCAAAATGCAGTTAATACTGCAAAAGAATTTTCTTTGGAAAAAGTAACTGACAAGATGATTGACGTATATAATCTGGTTCTTTCAAAGAATTGACAAGGCGATTTACTGGAATCTAACGACAATGCTATACAAACAACTTCCACGAGTTCTACTGTTCAACAGTCCAAGGAATTAAGTCCCAAGGAGCAAAGGATTGAGGAGCTAAGGAAAGGAATAGAAGAAGAAAAGAAGAGAAGAGCTGACATCATAATAGACATAAAGAGGAAGAGAAATAAACTCGGCTACAAGCAAGTCGAGTATGAGGCTTTATCAAAATTATCTGCAATCAAGACAGAACCTGTGAATATAGGAAGGCTAAGGAGAATGAAGGAAACTCTTGAGTTCCGCATATCCACCGAGGCTCACACCCTCAATTCAGAGAGGGATCTAATAAGAAAGCTCAATGTAATAGAAGAGGACCTAAATGGCGCTATTAAGGTATTTAAATTAAAGAAGAAGCTTAACTTCATAGTTGGTGACGTGGCCCAGCTCAAGAAAGAAATAGAAGAGCTGGACAAGAAAATAGAGGAGAGTAACAAGAAGCTAGACGAACTCTACAACGAACTTAGGAGTCTGACCGATTTCAAGAGGCCGCCAAAGCGTTTTGAACAAAGAAAGGAGAGAGACCACAACAACGAGCCAAAGGCCATGAGCATAAGCCTTGAGGATATAGCCATCATGAAGCCGAAGAAGAACTCGAATAACAAACCTGATTCTGAAGAGGAAAAAGACAGAAGTGATTAAGTGATTTTACGATTTTTGGGCGCTGCCAGCGAAGTTGGCAGGAGCTGCATACTGCTAGAGAGCAAAGGAACCAAGATAATGTTGGACTGCGGAGTAAAACTTGGATCAAATACGGAATATCCGCAGATAGAACCAAATGAACTTAGGGATATAGACGGCGTGGTGCTCAGCCATGCCCATTTAGACCATTGCGGATACCTACCGCACATATACTCAAGGGGGTGGGAAGGAAATACGTATGCCATGAAGCCTACCAATGAGCTTTCAAACGTGCTTATAAGCGACTACATAAGGATATCTAACCCTACTCAGGTTACGAAGGACGGCCTTGAAAAGATGGCAAAGCACACTAAGAGCGTAGAGTATTTCAAGGAGTTCAAGATAAAGGACCTCACCATAAAATTAGTGCCTGCGGGTCACATACTTGGAAGTGCAATGATACATGTTAGCGATGCAACAAGTCAGAGCGTGCTATATACTGGTGACGTGAACGTAAGGGAGACAAAACTTCTGGACGCAGCATATACCGAAAATCTGGCTGCAACTACATTAATTACGGAGAGCACATACGGAGCAGATTGTGATTCGTTCCAGCCAGAGAAGATTACTGCAGGCGAAATGGCAAGGAGCATCAAGGAAACAGTGGATGTGGGCGGAAAAGTAATCATTCCGAGCTTTGCAGTAGGAAGGGCGCAGGAGGTCTTGCTGTTGCTTGATGATTACATGAGAACTGGCGTCATGCCAAAGGTCCCAATATACATGGACGGCATGATAAACAAGGCTATGCGAATACACCGTCACAACGTAATATATTGCAGGGACGAACTCCAAAAAAGGATTTTAATGAGCGAAGACGATCCTTTCAAGTCGGCGAATTTCTTCCCGGTGACTACAAAACAGATGAGAAACAAGATAATATCTGGAGATGAACCAAGCATAATCGTCACAACAAGCGGAATGCTCACTGGTGGCCCAGTGATCCAGTACATTTCAAGACTCGGGAAGGATGATAAGAATAAGATGCTATTTGTAGGTTATCAGGCACAAGGAACACTAGGAAGGCAAATGGAAGAAGGGTCAAAAGAAATAGAAATTGACCATAAAAAAATAAGCGTAAACATGAAGATAGAAAAATACCATCTCTCTGCCCATGCGGACAGGCCGCAGTTAAACAAGCTTATAAGCAAGGTAAGGGATTTGCATAGCATTTTCATAGTGCATGGGGAGGAGCGCAAGTCTAAGGAGCTCCACGAAAGCGTGAAAGATGAGTATGATTCCCATGTGCCAAAATTGGGCGAGAAGTTCACGCTATAAACAAATCTTTTATGAAATTAAATAACATATGGCTTATCCGGTAAGAATAGACAAATTGGCAGTAACGTTTATTAATAATGAAAGCAAGACAATAGGGATTATCATGGCAGTATTTAAACAACCTGAAAGTAAATCGGAGCACAATCAAAGACATCTATTGGCAATGAGGGAATTGACATTTCGCGAATTTGCTTTGCATAAAGCTGCAGTAGCGCAAAGTGATCCAACCGATAATGCCAAATACATAGTAGAAATCGGAATGCAGCATCGCATAGAATTAAACAGGGCAAAAGATCATGAAAGCGAAAAGGAGCTGCTTAACTTGTTAGAGAGGTGCATGACAAAATTCCCAGAATATTTCAAAGGGTCCAAAGTAAGCCTGACTGAGGTACGTAAGCTGCAAGAGATCAACAATGTTAGACTAAGGGGACTTTCTCCAAGCGGAACGCTTCAATGCAGAAGATAAAAGTGATAAAATGATAACAACTAAAAGAGACGAGATAATATCGAGGAATAATCACCTCGCAACAATGGCATACCTGGAACACCTAACCGATGCACTCGAAAGTGCGAGATCTGGCGACATACTCCAGAGAGAAGAGCTTTCAAAAGACACTGCAAAGCTACTGTTCAGTGCCGCCTCAAAACATGCTAACATGTGCACCATATCAAAAGAATATGTATATGCTGCAGAAACGCTGCGCAAGCTGAAGTATGCAACTGACAGATTTCCGGAATGCTTCTCTGTTATGCAAATCAGCGATATGAATGTTCGGATTAGCGATAACTACAGGAATCTTGGAATCTCACCATCAGGATATCTAATAACAAGGAAATAGATGTGAGGAAATGACGCACAAGCCAGTACGACAGCAAAAAACAAGCCAACCCGAAAATGCGACTGAATACGCGCAACACAACTTGCATGCAGTTATCATGTCGCTTATGCAAGATGCTGTATCTATGCTTAACGAAAAGGATTCAAGGAAACTTTTGGTCGAAGCAAAGAGCGCAGCAGATGAAGTAATAAAACTTGGTTTCAAGCACCATATCTCACTTTCACAGGCAAAGGACTATGCAAGTGACAAGGAGCTTATCGACCTGCTTGCTGGATGCGTAAAGTCGTTCCCTCAATATTTTGATGAGGATACGAAGGCTGCCATAAGTGCGATAGCCTCCGAGAATCTTAGAAGGCGAACGACATTCACTACTAGAAAATGATACCTGGAATAAGACAAAATATATTACCAAAAACATAGTTCAGAACAATAAAAGAAGAAGGTCGTAAGGCGCAAAAGCACGTATCTTTTGATTAGGCACTAAGGAGTGCCGAAACAAATGTTTTTATAGGTATTTTTTCATATTAATCCTACTTATTTTCCCGCAACTACTGCAGTTTTGCAGGAGGGATGATTATGGCAGACGTTAACAAAGAAGAGTTTGAGAAGTTCATTAGCGAGCACAAGGGCAAGCGAAAGTTCAAGCAGAGCGTTGAGCTTGCCATAAACTTCAAGGCTATAGATTTCAGCAAGCAGGACAACAGGCTGAACTTGGATGTCAACCTTCCTAACGGAAAGGGAAAGACGAAGAAAATAGCTGTTTTTGCGTCCGACAAAGAACTCATAGGAAAGGCCGAGAATAACGATATTACTGTATTCCACGCCGATGAGCTCGATGCGATAGGCAAAGACAACAAGAGGCTGCTATCATTATTGGCATACGACCTATATGCACAGCCTAGCCTCATGCCTAACATAGCAAAGAGTATGGGACAATTTCTAGGTCCAAGGAACAACATGCCAAAGCCACTTATAGGGGCAGTCAATTTTGAGGATATAATATCGCAGTCAAGCAAGAAGATAACACTAAAGAACAGAGGTAAATATCTCCCGACAATACATTGCACTGTCGGCACAGAGGACATGGAAATAGATAAGCTTTACGACAACGTAAACGAAGTTGTAAGCAGCATAGTAAAGAAAGTAGGTAATAACAAGATAAGGTCGATATACCTTAAGCTAAGCATGTCCGAGCCGATGAAAATAATGTAAGTGATCTTATGATTAAAAAGCAAAAGATAAAGTTTGTCCAAGAGGCCAAGAGCGCACTCAAAGGATACAAGCTTTATGGAATAATGCCTATTGAGAACGTACCTGACAGCCTAGTGCAGAAGGTAAGAAACCAACTCAAGCCCCATGCAAGGCTAATAGTCGCCAGAAAAAAACTTCTGCAAAAGATAATGGAAGGCAACGATAGCACAAAAATGCTCGAAAAATACGTGCAAGGGAACGTAGCACTGATACTATCAAAGAATGATGATCCATTTGAATTATACAGGATAATTGATCAGAACAGGCTGAAGCTGCAGGCAAAGCCAGGACAGATATCACCATCTGATATAACTATTGAAGCTGGTGAGACATCAATACCTCCAGGCCAGGCAGTCACCGAACTAAAGGCAGGTGGCATAGATGTCAAGATAGACAAGGGAAAGGTAGTAATAGCCAAGACAAAAGTTCTTGTGCAAAAAGGCGCGAAGATAGCAACTCCGGTTGCAAAAGCCCTCAAGACGCTTGGGGTTACGCCTTTTGAAACAGGCACGAAAGTTTCGGCCATAATATCACAGGGTATCGTATACGATGAAAAAGTACTTGGAATAAATGCAGAGGTTGTCACAAATGATATTGCAACTGCGTTCTACGGTGCATATACGCTTACAATAGAACTAGGATATGCAACTGAGGAGAATGTCCCGGTGCTCCTCAAAAAGGGGTATATTGGCGCTCTGGGTCTTGGGTTAAAGGCCAAGGTCTACTCTCCAGCTACAACTGAGAAGATGCTTGCTCAGGCTGTTGCAAACGCGCTCTCGCTGGAGATCGCAAATGAAGAATGATTTTATACTTAAGGTGAAAAAATGGAATACATCTACGCTGCACTTTTGCTTGATGCAGCAGGAAAGGAAATAAACGAAGAGAATCTGAAGAGCGTAGTGAAAGCAGCGGGAATGCAGCCTGACGAAGCTCAGGCCAAGGCAATCGTCTCATCACTCAAGAGCGTGAACATAAAGGAAGTAATAAAGAATGCCCAAAATGTTCAGCCAGCAGCAGCACAGGCTGCACCGGCACATGAGGCAAAGAAAGAGGCTCATGTCGAAGAAGAGAAGAAGAGCGAAGAAGAGGCTGCAGGAGGACTCGCAAGCCTGTTCGGTTGATTAAATATCGACCTGGATAATGCTGAAATGCGCTCATGGCTAGCTTTAGAAACAAGCTATGCCAGAGCATTTCCTTTTTCTCCAGGCCGCTCATTTTACTTAAATAACCTGCTCAACTTGCTCAAGCTTTCGCTCAATTGTGTCAATTAAATAAATGGCTCCAGAATCCCTAATTTCGGCTGGCAGTTCCAAATTAAAAACGCCTACTTCTGTTTCTTGCCATCCTCAAATCCTTTCTTGTAAAGCATCATCATGGCTGCGGCTCCAATAGTCCACCACACAACTCCAAATGGAAGCGCGCTGTTAGCTGTTCCTATGGCATTGGAGAGCGAAGCTCCTTCCTCAATTGCAAACCCCTCCTGCTCTGCGGTAGCAGACACGCCTATAAAATCAACTATCTTTTTGCTCCAGGTCCCAGGATCATAGACTTCCTCCCTCTTTACGGCAGCAAACCGCTCATCAAGCGACCTCTTCTCCCTATTCAATATTTGGTCAAGCTCTTTTTTCTGAAGTTTGGTAACAGGGCATGCAGGCGTGTGCACCTCCACTTTCTTAACATATCTTATTGACGGCCCAAGCGTGATGCTATTTGGGTTGTCGTGTCCAATATTGTACGCTACTAATCCGACAGCTCCCGCAAAAATAACAGTTTTTAATTTAGACACAAAATCAGCAATTGATGATATAATATTCCAATAATATATACATTGTCCTGAATTTGTATATCAAAAATGCCTTTCTAATAATATTGTATGCCTTGCACGTACTTCTAAAAGAGACCTACGACTGCTAGACTAGCATAAAATTAAATACTTGCTATATGCTATATCTAAACTGGTTCTAATGCCCAAAATCATAAGTCAAGAAAAGAAAGCCGAGATGAAGAACGATATCCTCAAGATATTGAGCGTGAACTCCAGGGCAAGCATAAACGACATAGCAAAGAAGCTCAAGATGCCAAAGCCTACTGCTTACAACTTACTCAACGAGGTAATAAAGGAATACGAACTCACATTCGTCCCCGAAATAAACATAGAAAATGTATGGAGGTATGAGTTCATAAAGCTATCAAAGACCCATTCAAAGAAGGAAATATTGCACAGGACAATAGAGCAACTTCCCGAAATGGGTTTTGAAGAGTTCATGGTACTATTCAAGTTTTCAAGTAACATACCAAATGACGAAGAGATAATGAAGGCGATAGGCACATCGTATATACCGCAGTTCGTAGCGCGTGTGCACGGCGATTACGACATAATCATGTATGCTGTGGCAAGTAATTTTGCAGACATAGACCAATTTGCCGTAAGCTTTTGCCTAAGCCTAAAGAACTATGTAGTAACTACCGAAATAAACAAACTTGCGCGCGGGATGGGATTCTTCCCTCTTCGCAACGAGCTTCTAAAGCATTTCAACATATCAGACAACTACAAGGACCTGCTCCTTGGCTTAAATGGCGATGGAAGAGTGCAGATAGGGGAACTTGCGAGGAAGACAAAGAGCAATCAGATGCGCTTGATATATGCATTCGAACGGCTCAAGAGAACCGACATACTCTCAAGAATAACATATTACGAGGGAAAGCCAAAGAACGTCATAAATACGGTTGTGCAGATCAAAGTTGTGAATCAAAGCGAATTCATGAAGAGCAGGAACAAGTGGCTGCTAGACATGGTCAAGAATTCCGATACAAAACACAACGAATACCTTTTTGCTTGCGATGTTGCAAATCCACTTGGAATAATGCTATTCCTGAGTTTTCAGGACAACGATAACGTAGAGGAGTTTTTCAGCAGCATAAGAAAAGCGCTAAAGGGGGTAGAGTTCAAGTATTTCATGATGACAAAATCCTTGTTGGGGCATTTGGGCACAAGAAATTTCGACATGAGGTATAGCAAGCAGTACCAGCACCTCGAGCGTGAAAGGCTGGTTCCTCGCTTTGACTACAAAGAGAAGGGGTCGTTTACGCTAACCGAATTGCCTGACGAATAGATGCGTGTACACCGGAGTTGGAGTCCTTTTACTGCGATAAGGGAACCCGTAGGAAGCCTTTAAAATACTATTTTAACAAACAGTAGATAGGTGAAAGTATGAAGATATCAAAGAGCTCAAGCAAACTTATAATGACGTTCTGCGGAGGCAACGCAGCAATGTGCCCAAGAATGTCGTTGACAGGCAACGATGCAAAGTTCGCTGACGATTATCACGGAAACGTCAAGACGAGCAAGAAACTTATTCAAAAGTTCTTCGGCAAGTAAAACCTATTTTTATTTTTATCTGCATCTATGGTAGCTGCGCCGCGCTTCGTCAAGCCAAAACGGTTACCAAAGGTATTTTTTTATATGGCAGTAAATAGGACCTGTATGGAACCTTTAAAAAGTTTTTCATATCCAATCTAATCAATGGGGATGGAAGATAAGACCTCTGCGTCTTCCGGTGAGAACAACAACACGAACAGAACAAATATTTGGGCAGTGGGGGAAATACACGGGGGAACCGCATACTTTAGCGAGAGCAATCTAGTCGGATTCTACAAAGAACTTGACGACACAATAGTCAAAGAGCGAGACGGTAATTTAAGGCCTACTGAAACCACTCCTGATCACATAATATTCAACGGCGCACTACTTCCAATAGTGCCATCATATTCTACACGTGGAGGAAGACCTCACAAGCTTGCACTGGACGATCTTGTAAGCGACATAAGCAACGCATCAGTTATCCTAAAGCCTCATCTTAGCAGAATCGGCAATCTGATGGCGAAGGCAGGCAGGGAAAACAACATAACTTATGTAATGGGTCCAAACGAGAAGTACAATTTTGAAAACAAATTCCAGGAACTAATCAAATCATTCAACTACAATCCAGACCAACTCATATCTTCATATTACGTGCTGGATGAAAAGGTAAAGGCGCAGAAGAATGTAATAGAGAAGACCCAAAAGAACCTATACGGGTTATATCAAGAACTTGCAAATCTGGAACAGGAAGCAAATGCAAAACTGCAATCATACGAAATAATAAAAGATGATGAAACTGTAGACCAGGAAGCAAAGAAGGAAGCGCAGCATAAGGCAAAAGAGGCTGATGACAAGTTCAAGACGAAGAAATCAAAACTGGCTGACGTAGAACTAAAGCTGCGTGCAGACAAAAGCGAAGTGAATGATTATGAAAAACTGGCCAATTTATATAAGAAACTCATCGGGCAGTGGTTCAATGAAAACAAGGACCTATCAATAGAGCAGATAAAAAGCAAGTTCGGAAATTACAGATTGGACGACATGATATTTGAGAATTTAAACATCAATCAGTTGAAGCGCGCGCTTACTGTTCTGACCGAAGAGTATGTGCAGCTCAACGAGCAAATAGAAAAGGAGAGGACAAAAAAGAACCCTGATTCTCAGAAAATAGATGCGCTGACTGAGCAGTCAAAGCGTCTTGCGGATGCGATGAAGAAGAAGAGCTTCGATGCCATCACTGAAGTGGACAAGACTATAGAAAAAGAACAGCTTTCTACTGGCAAATCAAAGATAATCTATGCGTTCACCGGCATGTACTATGCAAGCAACTCTACTATAAAAATAGCAAACGAGCTTGCCGGGCTTGAAATGCAGGCTGCAATAAAAGACTCGTTTGGAAGAAGGACGAATCTGAACATAGTATCAAATGTATACGCAATCGTAAATGCAGGAATGAAACTCAACAGGCAGGGCAGTGCTGGAACTGTGGAGTTCGTTGCTGAAGCATCTTCTGCTCTAGACGTGAATGGCAAGAGGATAATCGTTACGGGCAATCCTCCAACAAACGAGAGGACATACCCTGTAGATAACACCAAAGCCATGCATCACTTGAAAAATGTGCAAAAGGAGAGAATAGATCTTGTGATAGCAAGCCACAGCCTAAAGGGGAGCGAAGAGCTTGTGCCTTGGAGGGACCAGAGCAAAGAGTATGTGCTGCTTTTGACACTGCCTCCTTTCATTGACAGGGAAAAGGCCAAAGAGATGCAGCAAAGGGACATGGGCCTTAAAACCCCTTTCCTAGATGCAGTCTCTAAGAGGCCTCTTAGCTCAGGGTTCTATAAAATCACATACGATGGCGCGTCTCTCTCAACCGAGTTCCACTCCGAAGAATACATGAAAATCCTTTCAGCAAAAGTCCATGAGGACGAGCTAAAGAAGCTTACTCATAATCTAAAGGCCCTCAAGCCGCTAAACATATCTCCTGAAGAGATAGACAACAAGGAGCAGGCTCAGATAACCGCAAAGCTTCCATCCGAGATGAACAACAAATTAACAAACGAACTCTTGATGACAAACGGCATCGATCCGAACAATGGCAGTGCAATCTCCGAACTGCTTTCTGGAATCAACCGCGACAGGAATGTTACTATATCCGATCCAAATGTGGCAAAGCTTGTAGAGGCAGTACTTGCTAAGGCATCCTTGCCTGGACAGGAAAAGATGCAAGAGATGACATTCGTCATTCTAACGGACCTCCACATAGGCAGCCCGTTCATGGGCATGCCTGCTACAAAGATACTTGACGGCATAACAAGATACTTAAGCGATAACCTAAAGAAGCAGTACATTCTCAGTGTACTTGGCGATGTCCTAGAAGGCGACTTAAGGGGGCATAAAAACGAGCTTACTTTAGAGAACGATCCAAACAACCTGGAGAAATTCGAGAAGTGGCTCGTTAATGAAAAAGGCTTTGTACGGGATAGCGAAGAATTCGATTGGGCGCTTACGCAGTACGAGGCCATAATGTGCCAAAGATATCCTATCGCTTCGCTAGATTCGCAGGCAGAAAAATGCGCAGATAAAATATCTCCTATAGCACAGGAAGCCAAGGCAATATACGAGGTATCCGGAAATCACTGGAACAAGACATTCCCAAATCACAATTCGGATGAGGCCAAGAGGCTAATGGGCATACTTAGCAGCCGCTTCCCCGAAAAGTTTACCCAGCAGGCGCACGGTGGTGACTGGGGCTTTTGGAAGGGTCAAATCGAAGGCAAGCCGTTCATATTAACTCACGAGCCATACAAGGAATCAACAACAGTGCACGAAAAGCTGGGATTCGAGGGCACAGTGCTATCGGGACACACTCATCAACACAAGATTACTGTGGAGGACAATGGGCATCAAGTGATCAGCCTGCATTTGCAGGGCCAAAGCCCTTATGCGGAGAGCATAGGAATAGGCGTTTCACCATCACTAAGAGGATTTAGCATACTGACCCTTAAGTTCGATGAAAATGGCACAAACCCTATAGTAAGGGAATCAAAAGTCGTGACGCTAAAAGAACTAATTGAGCGCGGGTACGTTAAGACAATAGCAGAAAAGGCCCCTCTCGTTGCCGAATTCGAGGCACTAAAACTCGGCGTAAGGGACGCTACATACGATTTGGTAAAAACAAAGAACAAGCTGAAAGGCTGAAGGGCTAGTACAATTACATCTTAAGACTTCAATAGGCAGGCAAGCTACATGCATCTTCATTCTTTTTACAAATTGTATCTAAAATATCCAAAAAATGGCAGTTTCGCGTGTTATTGGAATACTACCATTTTTTCAGAAATATTTAAATACGGGCATTACGTATTAATCTCTACTTTTTTAAAGGTGAAAGAATGAATTTTTTCAGAAAACTTTCTGCAAATAGCAGAGACCAGACACAGAATGTCGAAAAAGCCGAAGTTGAAAAAACAACTCCTGCAGCATCGACTACAATAGGCGCGTCCTCTCGCTTCCCAGAGTTCGGATCTCAAACTGAAGTAAAGAGGATGATACACGAAGCGCAGCACATGCTAAGAAGGAAGTAGGCATACTACATCCTTTTAGGCTTTTGCGAACCCATTCCTAAAGAAATCTGACGCCTTGAGGCATTCAACTCCGGCTTTGCTGTACCTATCAAAGTGCTTGTCGTTCACGATCACGGCTATTTGCTTGTAATACCTACTTCTCGAAGAGAGCATGGCAAGAGTGTCTTCAACCTTCTTCATCCCAGTTTCATACTCTATCGCCACCTTTTCCCCATCGTAAAATGCAACTATATCAGGTCCATAAGAGCTGTTGTATATCGAATTGCGAATCCCATCAGAAGAGAGTTTCCTGCTTATCCTACCTAGCATTATGTCATGTTCGGCGCTGTTCCTAGGCATAGTTATGTACCACTCGCTCCCACTTTCATGTTCAAATGAATGCGCCTTGACAACATTATCCACAATTAGCCTTTCCAGGCCATTTGCTATATCATCATCGCAAAATCCAAGTGATCGCATCTTCCCGAACAGGTCTGCTTTTGAAATCCCAGGAACTGCAAATTTAGATATGTAATCCCCAAGGTACTCTTTTGCTATCTCATAGAGATCAAACTTGACTACCTCCGGGTTCCTAGTACCGCAGACTACTACGGCATTTCCCTGGGAGAGATTCCTTATCGCCTTCTTTACTTCTGTGAACCTGTTAAGCTCATTCCCGCCAGCTACAAGATTGGCAAGGTAGTTGAGCTCGTCAGGCTCGCGCTGGTAGAATATTATATTCACAGAAGCATTGCCTCTTACGCTACTTTCAAGGACTTTTGCCCGCTGAGATATCGTCATTACCCCAACCCCGTATTTTCTGCCTTCCGCAATTATCCTGCCTATCATGCTTCCATCTTCAAGTTTCTCAGCCTCGTCTATAACTATGTAAAATTTTACGCTATCTCTCTTTTCGAGCTGCAGCATCTTTGTGTAAAACCTCTTCAAGAATCCCTCGATGTAGAGCTTCTGGGCCTCATTTGTGTGCAATCCCGAGAGTGCAAAGATACAACTTTTTCCAATTATCCTGTCGAATTCTATGTTGCTGGAGAAAGACGCGCCATTCAATACTACGAGCCTCTTCTCTATGCTCTCAAGCGTCCCCATTTCAGTGCGCTGTGCATGTTTTTTGAATACATTTATCGCGAAGAAGAGGTCGCCCAGCCTTGGCTCCCTGCCCTCAAACATAGCTATCTTGTAAGCGTACCTTATGCACTTGTAAAGCGTGTAGCTTTGTACCTCACCAAGCCTAAAGATTCTCTTGAATGTGTCTGCAAGCTCCGAAGTCCTCTCCTTGACCGACATTCCGTCAAGCGCGAATATATTTATTCCAGTATATGTCGCGTCGTACACATCAGCAGATATATCATTTGCTATCCTGACATATTCGTTGTGCGCGTCAAAAACTATTGTCGTAATTCCGGACAGATTGAGTGCTTTCATTATCAATTTGCACGCGTTTGATTTTCCGCTCCCGCTCTTGCCCACTATCGTTATATGTGGATTGATGCTAACTCGCATGTCGATGCTGAAGTCCGAGAAGAACTGCCTCTTCCATTTCCATCCTTTGCCATCTCCAGAATAAATAAAATCCAAACACAGCCTCTTTGTTATCTTACCTAATTTTACTTTTTCGTAATTGTTTTTTCTACAAATAAATCTAAGCAAATCTATCATAAACTCACCTATCGCAAATTCTAATAAAAAGATCAGTGAAACATCTGCAGTGCTTCAGCGCTTGAGCATACTCTCTACCGATCTAAGCTCATCATATTCGGTTATTTTTTTGTCTTCGGGGGTTTCGAGTATGAAAACCTTCCCCTTCAGGCCTGCATTGTTGATTATTCCCGATATCCCCCCTTTTCCTATCTCCCCAAACCCTATATTCTCGTGCCGATCTTTTAATGATCCGACCCCAAACCTCGCATCGTTTAGGTGGACAACCTTTATCGTATCCTTTCCAAGCCCATGCACCAATTCGTCTATTACTTCCTCTTTCCTAAGGTCGTATCCCGCTGCAAATGCGTGGCATGTGTCGAGGCACAGGCCGACCCTCTTGCTATGTATGCCATCGAATATCTCGACGAGTTCATCTATCTTGGATCCCACGCTGTTTTTCTGCCCGGCTTGGTTCTCAAGCAGTATCATAGTCCGCTCTGACTTCCCGCACGCCTTGGACACTGCTTCAATGACTCTTTTCGCCCCATCTTTTGCTCCCTTGTTTAGGTGACTTCCAAGATGGAGCACCAAATAATCTATCTCAAGCCTCTGGCATCTGTCTAGTTCATCTAGGAGCGTATCTACTGATCTGTTATAAACCTCTACATTGGGTGACGCCAAATTCGGCAGGTACGGCATGTGCGATACTGCTGCCTCGAGCTTGTACGACCTACGTGCGCTGATAAATTTCTCGATGTCGTGCACGTCCAAGTCCTTTGCTTCCCATCCTCTTGGATTGCGCGTGAATATCTGAATGGCATTGCAATTTAGATCCTTTGCAATATCTATCGAATTCGCAAGCGAAGATCCTATCGAAACATGCCTTCCAAGTATCATCAAATCGTCAATAAACATATTCTCAAATAAGTTTAAATACGCCCAGATAAGTAACATCTAATAGGTTATGCAAATGGATTTCAAGGATCGAAAGGCCAAAGATTCGTTTATCTCAAGGATCCAAGGCATGGTTGAAAAGGCTTCGCATGATTTTGACAATAATAAGCTCGACGATGCAATATCAACGCTTAAAGTCGCATCAAAGGAGGCTAGCGCATGCGGGAAAAAGCAATTAAACCAGCTGATATTCCCAAATCTGCTTATGTACATGGAATGCAAATCTGCCCTATGCTTCGAGCAAGCAGACGTAGTCGGCGGCATGGGCATGATCAAAAGCCAAATAGAGGTACTTTTGGAGAGCGATTATTCTGATAAGAAGGAACAAATAGAACTGCTTAGGTCAAAGGCGGTAGTAATGATCGGGCCTAGGATCGTAGCCCAATCTGAGGATACTGCCGAGGTCAATGCCTATCTTGTCAGCCTCAAAGACGTCTTCGATGCATGCGAAAAGATATATCCTCCTGATAGCTACGATCTAGAACAGCACAGGGAATTATTCTCAAAACTCCTTAATAATTATACAACCAACTTTTTAGCTAGGCATTCGAACAAGTCAGTTACAAACTCTTCAGATGGAGCTAAGAGGCAAGCCCTAGATACATCGATATCGTTCGAAAGCCAAAACGAGGCAACCAAAGCTGTAGTAGACAAATACACGCTCGAGTTTTCAAGGGACATGGAGTCAGGTCACATAGATGCAAAGGCGTATGAGAAGGCCGGCAAATACGCTGTAGCAAGCCACATGTATAATGCCCTCGCGCAGGTATATGATAGCGAAAGCGAGTTTGATGCAGCGAGGAAGGCTTTTGAAAGCGCTGCAGTCAATGCGCTTGCAGTAGTCAAGGAAAAGGAGCTGCAGGGCAACATAAGATACGCACTCTACTGGAACAGGTACGCGCAAGATTTATACCTAAAGGCAAGTAGTTCGGTGACAGCAGCCGAGGACAAATTGGACGTAAGCCTCGATTACATAGCAAAGGCAGCAAGGCTTTTGGGTAAAGACAACCTGCTGCACCGCGACCTTACTAGATACAAGCGATGACCTATGGAGAGCACAAAAAGCAAAGAGCCCCTCTGGACGACGCAAGTCAAGCTGCTTGAGATGCATGCGAAGGCAGAGAGGAAAAACGGCAATATAGAAAAGGCAATAACAATCCTTACCTCCGCATCAACAATAGCAAAGGCCTACCATGGATATGGCCACAGCAGAAACCTCGTGTTTAGGTGCGCAAAATATTGCAATATATTTGCAAATCAGCTATTTGATTTGGGGAAAATACGAGAGTCAGCCGCAGTGTATAAGATGGAAATCGGTATGCTGATAGAGGCGCAAAAAGACGAGAGCGCAAAGCGCACAATACTTAGGGTAATAACAAAGTTCATCAACGAAGCTTCGCAGTCATGCTCAAAAAATGACCCTCTCAATAAAGTTTTCTCGCTATACATGGAGGCTCTTTCTATGGCTGTGGAATATAGGATGCTAGGATATGCGCAAGGAATATCATCAGCCATTTGCAGCCTGCCAAAATCATACGATGATCAAGCTTCGTACATCAAAGCCTGGGGTGCAATAGGTGCCAATGCAAATAAAGCTGCGCATGACCTTGGAAAGAAATCCGATTACAAAAATGCAGCACAATGGTGCAAGTTCGCCGAATTTGCATACGGCATGGCCGAAAATCCCAATGCTGCAGAATCCATGAAGATGATGAGCGAGATTTTCGCTTCGCAAAGAAGAAACTAGAAAGCCAAGCATCATTGCACAAACGCCGCAAATGGCGCACCTTATTTATACTCTAACCACCACTAATAATCAAGTTCTCTGATTGCTTTCGGCCGTCCATCGGTGTCATATTTTGATAGAAGTAAATAACATAGCAAAAAAATACAAGGGTGCGAAGAAGCCTGCACTTAACGGCATAACTTTCTCTGTAGGAAAAGGAGTTACAGCAGTTCTGGGCAGAAATGGTGCCGGAAAGACAACGCTAATGCGCATACTCTCAACTCAACTTACGCCTACTTCAGGATCGGCAACTTTGGACGGATACGACATAATAAACAATCCCCAGAAGGTCAGGGAGAAGATCGTGAGCATACCTCAGGAGGCAAGCCCCATCGGAATACTGACTCCGCTAGAGCACATAATAATATACTTGAGTGCAAGGGGGGTCGCAACAAGCGATGCCAAGAAGGCAGCTCACAGGGCCATGAAGGCGCTTGACATAGACGACGTTGCGAACAAGACAACAGATGAACTCTCCGGGGGAATGAAGAGGAAGGTATTTGTCGCAATGGCACTTGCAAGCAACGCAGAAGTAATATTCCTAGACGAACCTACAACGGGCCTAGACCCTATATCGAGGCTTGAGGTGTGGCACGCCATACGTGCGCTAAAGGGAACGGTGGTGCTCACCACGCACTACATGGAGGAGGCAAAGGAACTGGCAAAGGACGTCATACTTGTGGACAACGGAAGGATAGTTGCAAGGGGCACTATCGAGGACCTTCTATACAAATACAGGAATCTAGTGCGCATAGAAGGAATGAAGGTCGGCAAGAATTGGCATAAAGCAGGAACTTTCTACATATCATACGTTCAAAAATCCCAGGCCGACAAATATGTGGGAAAGAACGTCACAATAAAGAAGTTCGACCTAGAGGACATATTCATAATGAAAGGCCTTGGTGGAAACATATCTCAGGAAACTGAGAGCAGCTCTGGTGATTGGGAATGAGGGCAAATACAATATGGGCAATAGGCTACTACTACGGATGGGGTAGCATAAAACGCGGAATACCATACACGTTAATGACTCTTCTAATGCCTCTATCGCTGCTCTTCATTTTCGGACTGATATCTGGTTCAGGGCTCGCAGGCGCAGTGGGCGGAGGCGATTTGATATCCTACGCAATCCTTGGTGGATTCATATCTATAGTTGCGGGAAATGCGCTAAGCACAATGAGCGACGCATCATTTTGGCGCTTGCAGCTTAGGATACAAGATCTCCTCGTTGCCACCAGCATGACAGAGGTGGAGTACATGCTTGGCCTTGGGCTGTCAAACATAATATTCTCTTTGCCTGGCCTTGCAATATATGTGGTCATAGCATACTCCTTCCACATATTCACAGTACTGAGCTTTGTAATAACTCTTGCCATCCTAGTTGCAATGGCGATAGCAACGACTGCCCTGGCTTTCATATTGTCAAGCATTCCATCTCACATGAGGAATGTTTGGGGAATGAGCGGCGTGCTCTCCCTTGCTCTGACGTTAGTGCCTCCCATATTCTATCCATATACTCTCCTCCCAAAGCCCCTGCTATACTTGTTCATGCTCTCTCCTGCGACGCCTGCTGCAATGCTTGTGCAGGGCCTAGCAGGGCTCCAGCCGTTATATCTCCCTGCATTCTACGTTCTTGTTGCTGAGACGCTTGCCATGCTGTGGCTTGCAAAGAGATTCACCAAATGGAGACAGGATTAGGGACGATTCAAAAGTGTTGAGATGAATATTAATTCAATCAAAACGATAGGGTATTATTACGCGATTGGATCGATGAAGCGCAGTGCTGCATTCACCGCACTCACAATACTATCCCCTCTTTCAATCCTGTTCTTATTTTATCTCCTTTCCGGATCCGGCCTTTCAGGTGGAATAATAGGAAACAACCTCATTCAATACGCAATCCTCGGCGGATTCATATCTATAGTCGCAGGAAACTGCCTAGGGTTAATGTACGATGCGGCATGGTGGCGCATACAGCTAAAGATTCAGGACCTGCTAGTTGCAACCCAGATAAGCGAGACTGACTACATGTTCGGCCTTGGGCTATCAAGTCTTATATACTCTCTTCCTGGCATAGCAATATACCTGACAATAGCCTACGCATCCCATATTTTTACCGTATACTCATTTGCGATAACGGCGTTGGTGCTATTCATACTATCAATCTCTACTACATCTGTGGGTTTCATACTCTCTAGCATTCCAAGGCACATGAGAAACACGTGGGGCATGACTGGCATTGCATCGCTGCTCCTCGCTTTCATACCTCCCATATTCTATCCATATACTCTCCTCCCAAAGCCCCTGCTCTACATCTTCAGATC
>JAKAON010000008.1 GCA_021812185.1 Microcaldota archaeon | reverse complement strand
AGATTTAAATAGGAAGAGAGACGTAGATAATATAGAAGAATTAAAACAGCAAAGGGAGTTAAACCTCTCATTGATAACGTCGTACTCTATACAAAACGACGTTCCGCTGCCCATATTCATAATCGAGAACAAGGAGAACAAGCTCGATCATGCCATAGAGCAGGCTGAAGAAATACTGGCAGACATATTTAAGAACGGATAATGGGTGAATTAGCATGATAATTGGAACAATAGCGCTCGAAGTTGTGATTTTAGGGGTAGCTTATGCATCAGTGGCTTTCTTCCTGCAGCGAAAGGTCTCAAACATAGATAAGGTTAACGAGATACGAAACAAAATAAATGTCCATCAAAAGGAGCTAAACGAAATGATGAAGAACAAGGTTCCAAACACTGATTTGGAGAAGAAGCAACAGGAGATGATGGCAATGCTCTCAGAAAGCATGAAGTACCAGATGAAAGGCATGTTTGTAGTGGTGCCTATGTTCATACTGTTCTACTACTTCCTCCTGCCTGCCGCATTCACTGGAATAAGCGGGAATATAGCAACGCTGTTCACGCTAGGCTTCACATACCAAACATTGTTTGTCGGATCAGCCTTCGTTACGGGAATAATACTGCTCATATCAGTCACAATCGTCACTAAGTTAAACAAGGCCAGGCAATCGGCCAACCAAGGCTCTGCAAGCGCAAACGATGCTAAGGCTTAAAAAACAGTACTAACATATAATATCTTACTTCTTATTCGATTCTTTTGATAAGATAAAATAGGTGTTTAGAATGCCAAAACCAATGCATAGATCAAGTAGCTTCAGGAAGGTAAGGAAAGTAACAAGGAAAGGCGTAAACGTCACGAGGTTTACAAGGCGCAAGAACTCATTCCCCCACTGCTCCATCTGCAATCAGGAGCTCAACGGAATATCCATAAAGAAGAATGCTAAAGGCAAGTCGCGCAAGTCGAATTCAAGGATATTCGGAGGGGTCTTATGCGCAAAATGCACGGCAAATGTGATAAAGCTAGGAAGCAGAATCGAGAACGGAGAGATGAAGCTAAATGACATAGGCATGAAACAAAGGCAGTTCGTGCTTCAGACAATATCCCACTAAATTGATCCAACATGATGATATGCATCTCTGGGTATACTGGCTCTGGAAAGACCACTGTTGGAGCTGAACTTGCCAAGGACCTGGGGCTAAAGCATGTCAACCACTCATACAAGGATTACGTAAAGCAGCATGCAGACGTCATAAAATTCAAGCGCCAATCCGATCCAAAGTTCGTGAAGCAATTTGACAGGGAGATTGTTTTAGAGGCGAGGAAATCGAAGAACTGCGTGGTGACATCATGGCTCGGTCCGTGGATGCTTCGCGAAGCAAGTGTAAAGGTGTGGCTGAATGCAAGCCTTGATGTAAGGGCAAAGAGAGTGTGCAAGCACGTTAATTTGTCAGTCAAGGAGACTCGCAATTACATAACCAAGAAAGATCGCCTTAATAAGTTATACTGGAAGAAGATATATGGCGTCGATCTCGAGGACCACTCGAATTTCGACATCGAGATAAATACTGAAAATTTTACTACAAAGCAAGTTGTGGCTATAATAGCCGCAGTATCTATTGAAAAAGACAAGAAAAAATTTGAGTGATATCATGGCATTAATAGAAGTAGGGAGAGTTTGCATAAAGAAGCTTGGAAGGGATGCAGGTAACAGGGCAGTGGTAACAAAAGTCGTAGACAAGACTTTCGTTCATATTTTAACCGCGCAGCGTCCAAAAGACAGGAAGTGCAATGTCGCGCATCTAGAATTCCTAAACGAGAAGATAGATGTCAAGGACCACAGCGCACTTGCGCATGCTCTTGAGATTTCCCCAGAGAAGCTCGGCAAGAAGTAAATAAATTTTGTATCTATTTTTATTGCTCCATAGCATATTCTAGGAGCAATTATATACTCTTTCTAGACAATTATTATTGGTGGAAAGATGGCAGTTAAGATATCAAAAAGAATAAAGGATATTTTAGCAAAGGACAGCAAGCTCATGATAAATACTACTAAGGACAAGGTGCCTTTCGTTGCCGCAAGGGGCGGAGGGGACTTTGCATGGGATATAGACGGAAATAAATTCATCGATTTTTCAAGTTTCATATCTGTTTACAATCTTGGGGATGAAGCCAACAAAAAAATACAGGAGGCAATAACAACCCAATCAAAAGAACTAATTCACGCAGCATTTACTGATTATTATTCAGAAAAGCCGCTGCAATTTGCAGAGAAGCTAATGACGATGTTCCCTAAGGGATTCGGGAGAACATTCTTTTCAAATTCCGGTACAGAGGCAAACGAAGGCGCGCTAAAACTAGCAAGACTATATTCAAAAAGACAATACATGTTCTCATTTTACGGGGGATTTCACGGCAGGACTATTGGATCTTTGTCCCTCACTGTATCAAAGCACCGTCAAAGAGAAGGATTCGGAGATATGTTCGGACCAACTCTTCATGCTCCTTATGCATACTGCTATAGATGCCCTTTCAAATTAGAATATCCATCATGCGGGCTTGCATGCGTGGATTACATCAAGAAATATCCTCTCTCAAAAGAGGCAAATCCAAAGGATGTAGCTGCCATCTTCATGGAACCGATACAAGGAGAGGGGGGATACGTAGTTCCTCCAAAGGAATTTGTCGTGGAAATGAGAAAAATAGCTGACGAGCACGGAATTTTGCTGATATCAGACGAAGTTCAGGCGGGATTCATGAGGACAGGAAAGTTCCTGGCCATGGATAATTTCGGTGTTGAGGCGGACATTTATACAATGGCGAAGGCATTTGCTGGCGGAGTTCCGATAGGTGCAACAGTGGCAAGGAACTCGCTTGGTAACATTCCAAAAGGGGCCCTATCAAATACTTTCGGAGGGAATTTGGTTGCAATTGCTGCTGCAAATGCATCTTTGGACTACATAAAGAAGAACGAATCTAATTTGAAGAGCGGAATATCAAGGAAAGGCAAGTATATAATGACAAGGCTAAAGGACATGCTCGAGCGATATGAGATAATCGGCGATGTCAGGGGAATCGGCATGATGATAGGCGTAGAATTCGTAAAGGACAAGAAATCCAAGAAGCCCGCGCAGGAAGAGAGGGACAAGGTCATAGAGACAGCGTTTTACAACAACCTACTAATGCTGCCATGCGGAGAATCATCACTTAGGGTAATACCTACTCTTACAATGGCAGATAAAAATATAGAAGAAGGGATGGACATACTAGAAAATGCAATAAAAAAGGTAAATGGCAGCAGATAACAGTACATACTAATAATAAAATATAATAATAAAATAATATTTGTGGGTAATATGGCAACATCAAAAGAAAATTCGACAAAATCAGCAACTCAAAACTCAACGCAAAAGATGCAAAGCGGAAACAATCCACAAGCTACTAACTATGCAGGGAGCAGTTTTGCAGTGGTCATTGACATCATAATTATCCTTCTAGGATCGATGTTCGTATTGTGGCTCACAGGCGACTTGGGTACGACATTCATTGCTGGATTATTTTTGATACTGGTAGTCATATCCGCATCCATAAGGGTGATAAACCAATGGAACAGAATGGCAGTGCTCAGGCTCGGGAAGTACCAAGGCATAATAGGGCCGGGACTCTTCTTCATAATTCCAATAATAGAATCAACTCCATTTAGGGTGGATACGCGAGTTATAAGCACGACATTCGGTGCCGAAAAGACCCTGACAAAAGACAACGTGCCCGTAGATGTAGATGCAATACTATTTTGGCAGACAAAGAATCCTGAAAAGGCAGTATTAAACGTTCAGTTTTACCAAGATTCGGTTCAGTTGGCAGCTCAGACCGCGCTCAGGGACATAATAGGAAAAGCTGAGCTCTCAAACATGCTTGCCGGCAGGGACCTGATAGGCGAGGACATAAAGAGCGTTATAGAGGAGAGGATAACAAACTGGGGGATAGAGGCGATATCCGTAGAGATAAGGGACGTCACGATTCCTCAGGAGCTTCAAAACGCCATGGCCAGGGTAGCTACCTCTGAAAGGGAGAAGATGGCAAGAGTCACTCTTGCGGAGAGCGAAAGCCTTGCTGCAGACAAGATGCTCGAAGCGGCAAAGAAGTACCAATCAAACATATACGCCATGCAATTAAGGTCGCTCAACATGATGTACGAGATAAGCCTAAATGGCAAGAACCTCATGGTCTTCATACCAACTGAGAGCAAAGGATTTAGCATACCTACTCCTATGGGTGTGATAGGCCTTGAGGACCTCTCAAAGAGCATGAAGGCGACAAAGGCTAGCAATAAAGACCAAAAGCCAAGTGAGGATAAGTAATTTGACGCTTCTTTGGAACCAATCGATATACGAAAGTTGCTGCCAAGACCATACGGCAAGATCCCAACCAAATATATCATCTTCAGAAAGACTCATCGACGTCAAAAAAGTTAAATAAACGAATTCGTTCAACACAGCAATGGAAAAAAAGATTTGGCATGTTTTGGTAGACAAATTCGGAATAAGATTAATATAGCCAAAAAGATCTATAGTTCTGTGATAAAATGACTAATAAAACAATGCAATATGTTCGAAATGGCGCATTAGCGGGTGTGGTTTTGTTTGGGGCGGCAGGTTTGACCGGATGCAACACCACTAATAATTATCCATCTGCGGTATCTGCTGTGGAAATTGCATCCCCTGGACATACAATATCAATACCAAAGAAAGAGTTGTCTGATGCACTGCGAGTAGATAAAGCCAGCAACCCGGAGGAAATTATACACGCAGCTCAACAAGCGATGAGAGATGGATACCCTGTTGTTGCAGAAAATGCATTAGAAAAGGCAAAAATAGTTCTAGAAGGGAATGATTTAGTCATCGTCATATTCTCAGGATTACTTGCTGCTGGAGGTTATTTTGCCGGCAGTATAATAAGTTTGGAAAAGCGGTAAAACGACTAATAAAACAACTGAAAGCCAAGTTAATAATAAGGGATTTGCATCTGGGGTCGCAGTGCCGGAGTTGTTGACCCACTTCAGCATCAACCCACACACGCAGTTCCGCTGGGAATTGGACTTGTGGTAGGCGGTGCAGCTTCTGTCGGAGGAAATTATACACGCAGCTCAACAAGCGATGAGAGATGGATATCCTGTTGTTGCAGAAAATGCATTAGAAAAGGTAAAAATCAAGCTCCACGAAGATACTCAATCCGATCAGATAATCCTAATTGTTGTTCTTGGAGGCCTTGCAGCAAGTGCTTGTACTTATGCGGCAAGTATTTCGAGACGTGATTAATCATCGCGGAAAATTATGTGGACTCGGCAGACGTCAGCAATTGAGTGTGCTGTACAAAAGCGCCATCAAGTGCCATTATCTAATGGTATTCGCTTATGTTTTAAACCCACCAAGTCTTTTTGAGAGTTCATCAAAAACAAGATGTTTTTTCTCAGAGCTTAAATGAAATACAGTTTTTAAGATAGCTTCATTCGTAATGGTGAATATATAATTTAGTTTTATTATGCTATCTTGAGCGGCCCCCTCTTTTGTAGAAATGTGTATTCCTTTCATCTGCATGTTTGTTGTTATGCCTGCGATAATTATGTTACCTAGCTCTTCAAATAGCACTAACGCAGGCCTTACCTTAAATCCCTCACTGTCAACGAATTGCATCCTTGCTACTATCACATCTCCTGTTTTAGGCATTTTCCCACCCAGAATAGTCTCCTTTCTCCCACAATTCTTTCATTTTAGTCCTTTGCGCTTCCTGGACAAATTTATCGAATTCCTTTGTTTCCTCAGCATTTTTTATAAGATTAAAGATCACTTCATTGTAAGTCTCTCTAGGATATTTTTTAATGCTTTTTAGAGCTTTTACCACGGACTTATTTAGTTGTACAGTAGTTATCTCATCTTTCATTATATACACTCTATAGATAGTATATAGCACATTATATAAAAATATTTCTATCAATTCACAAATGTCAGTAAAATGCATGCTGTGATAAGTCGTACTATAGGGACGATGAATAATAGATGGACTCGGCGTTCGTTGAATATTTGCTGATTGGCGCCAATGTTCCCTCCAAGAACTCAAGTTTACTTTTAATAACCAGTCGCTAGCCATATCATCTCGTTAGAAGGAGGACCCATACGGCCAAATTCTTGACGAGAGCAATGAGTACCAACCAATCTGATAAAATTCAAAATTATCTAAGTTGGTTTTACTTCGTCTTTTTCCTTACCATTGCTTCTTCTATTTTTTTCTTCGCCTCAGCTGCGCTCTTGAAGCCAGTTATTTTTACCCATTTACCCTTCTCAAGTTCCTTGTAGTGCTCAAAGAAATGTATCAATTTCTGCCTTAGGGGTTCTCCCAGCTCAGTGACCTCGTTAATATCTGCAAATGTGGGATCTACTTTAGTCTTTGGGACAGCGACTATCTTCGTGTCAATGCCCTCTTCATCCTTCATGTCTATCATCCCAATAGGCCTTGCTTCGACATAAGTTCCAGAAGTGAAAGGTATCTCGCTTAGCACTATCACGTCTATCGGATCATGATCTTCCGCCCAGGTCTTTGGTATAAACCCATAATTGAATGGGTAGACCATGGAAGTGTGCAAAACTCTATCTATCCGTATCTCTTCAGTCTCATCGTCAAACTCATACTTTATGTTTGAGTTCTTAGGTATCTCTATGAATACATTCACAAGCTCTGGCGCATCTTTTCCTGGTGTCAATTTCATAAAATCACATAAAATGTTTAGAATAAAGCATATTCTGTCTCCGGCTCAGTTTTCTTTCCCTTCTTCTCGCCATACATTCTCTCATCTGCCTCTCTTCGCAGTCCCTGCCCGATATCCCTTATCTTGTCAATATCAATTACGCTATGGCTATATTCATCCATGACTGCTATCCCTACCGATATGCTAATACCTTTAGGCAATAATTTCCTAAGGGCATTCCAATCATCCCTATCCTTCTCTTCCCTCTTTCTTTCATCTTCGCTATTTGCATTTTTTATGTTGTCCTCTTCTACAGCGATATGGTTCTCTAGATAGTTGCTCAATTTTGTTTTAATGTCATTTCCGACGTTCTGCGCTCCTTCCAAATGTGTCTTTGGCATCAGAATATAAAATTCATCACCCCCTTCCCTTGCGGCGAAATCCTCTTTTCTGATCCTCCCGACTATAACTTCTTGGACTGCAAAGAGCATCTTATCTCCTGTGTCGTGCCCCAGCGTATCGTTTACCTTCTTGAGCCCGTCAAGATCCAGCATCATTACCGCAAGCGGCGTTTCGGTCCTCAAAGACCTGGCAACCTCCTTTACCAACTGCTCTTCAAGCGCCTTGCTGTTTGCAAGTTTGGTAAGTTTCTTATCTGTCTTAGTCAAAGTCTTTAATTTCTTCCCTATCTTTATTAGCGTCGTCTCCCTTTCCACATGCCTTCTCTCCCTTTCCTCAAGTAACTCGATTCTTGCTATCAACTGCTCCCTGCTCATTTCACTGAGCTTAACAGGCTCTATTGGTGCTCCTAATTTTTTTAACATGTGCTCGATTATATTATTCTAGGCAAATATTAAAAAATAGGCATCTCACATGAACTTTGCCAGGTTAAATTGCTTCTGGTCTCCTCCCGCGCCTTCGCCGAACGTTACCAATATATCGTGCTTGACAAGCTTGAGCCTTTGCTGGATATATGGCTCAAGGTCGTATTTTTCAGAAAGTGCTATGGCCATCTCAAGATACTTCTCTATCCCTCCTCTTGATATGGTGAGAAGCAGCTTGCCGCTGCACTTCCTGCATTTGCCTGCAAGCGGCACCCTTCGATACTTCGCATTGCAAGACACGCACCTAAAGGTCTGCTTCGAAAATGAATTCAAGTTTCCTATGAGGTCTGGTATGAAGTGGCTCAATATCACTTTCTTTGCCGCATCCTTCTTGTCAACTGCATCTATCTTGTCCATTAGGTCGAACTCTGCATCAACCTTGTCTTGCATGGTCTTGAATTCTGTATAGGAGCTTTTTTTCGGGGATTTTACAAGCGATCTGATGCTAGCTCCATGGGTTATCTTAAGGTCGCAGAACTCCCTGTCTCCTCCCAACCTGTTTTGCACAAGCTCAAGGTTGATCTCGCTTGGCATAACATAATTCATCGTCTTGTTGTAGAACTCAAGAGGGTATGAATCGACTATCTCCATAGAATGCACTTCATCATCAATCTCGTCAGGAAGTACGTGCAACGTAAGTATTATCGGAGCATCCATGGTACCTCCTATGGTGTTTGGCAGAAAACTTTTGGAGAAATTTATCAGCATGTCCAAAAGGAGCATCGCCGTATCCTCGTCTCCATCACAGTTCCTCCTCCTTGCAGTTATCGTATATGGATGTGCAAGTCCCACATTTGCGTCTGTGAACCCAATTATTCTACCAAGAACTCCGCATGATGTGTGCGGAGATAGGGTTACAACAAGCTGCCCTATCATGTCATTTATGCTTGTAGCATTGTAGAATGCGTCAAGTTTGTAGAATCTTACAAGTTCCTCATCCACAAACTTCGCAACTTTCAACATATACTCTCCACCCCTCCTATTCATTATAATATCCTGGTGCCTTATCTCGACAAGCTGTTCGTCGCTTGTTATTTCATTGCCAAAGTAATCCCTGCTATATCCAAGTTCCTTGAGCTTATCGAGGCTCAATCCTATCTCCTTGGGATAAAAATGAGTTATTGGCACGTCTGTGGAATCGAACCTGGCAGTCCCATCCTTGAATATGTAAACTCCATTCAAACTCCTAAGTATACCCTTTTCAATAGGCTCGACCATCCTGCTCTTATTCATCATCCCCTTTACTCCTTTCATAGTGCCAGGGAGCATTCCTATCTTTGTATTCTTCATCGCGTTTGTAACAATGCTTACTATGTTCACCTTCCTTTCCTCTTCTCCAACAGTAACTCCCTTGCATATGTGGCATTCGCTGTCCAAAGTGTCTACATTGCACTTGTTGCAGTGCCTCTCGATAACTGCCCTATTTTGGCAGTCATAACAGTACTGCCCTTCTATCTTTCTCTTGCACTTTGCGCAAACATATCTTGCTATATTCACCGTCATTTCAAAGTTCCCAAATTTCTTCGCGTCTTTCATGTACGCCTTAGAGATATTCCTCTCCTTGCCCCCATTTTCTCCTATTGGGAATAAAACATTCGGTGCAGGTTTCATAAGCCTCTCTTTTGCTTTTTCCGGCCTTCCAAGCCTCGCAGCAATGAACGTCGACCTCTTCATAATTTTGAACGCAGCAACAGAGTTCAAGAAAGCTACGGTGTCTGGCAAATCCCACCTCTCGAACTTGCTTACTATCTCCGCGCTCCAAGTCATCATGCCTCTCTCTCCAGATGCAAATCCCAAGGATGCAACCAAACTCTGCGCATAATCCTTCTCCAGCACCGCAAAATCACCATCCATCTTATGGGGGACATTGATGAGCTCCAGGGTTCTCTTCTCCTCCTTGGTGACCCGTATCCTAAGTGAATCTATTCCTGATATCGATTCAACAGCATTTGCTATGTCGCTGTTTAAAATAATCTCAGCAATCCTCTTCAATTCAAGTATGCCTGCCGCCTGGAATTCAAAGAGGTACTTTGGATGCATTGGTATGCCATGCTTGAGCGAGAGTGCGTACGCCTCCTCAAAAGTTATTCCCTCATAGGATTTTGCAACCTCTCCTGCTGCCTCCTTCAACTGTAGCTCCCACAATTCCTCGACATAGCTGCTTGGCTGCATAGGTGTATTTGATTTCTTGAAGTCGCCATAAGTTACCAGAATGTCCCCAAGCGATATTATCTCAACCACATCGTTCTTTATGCGCGCGGCAAGATCTGGATCATTGACTTTCATACACTCCCCGCTCCTAAGTTTGACAAACGGCCCTTCTATCGCATCTGTAGGCGTAGCTACGCACCCTTTCCCAGGCATCTCTATCTTTAATTGGGTCCCCACCGCAATGAAACTGCCAGTTATTATCATGGTCGCAGGGCTGAATCCTTTCGATGCAATTCCGGTGAACCTAGTCCTTCCGTACCTTAGTCTAAATCCTCCCATCAACTTGGGGTATGCGAATATCGGCCTTCCAGCTACAAGCTCGCTTAGGAACGAAGCGTCAGACTTCTCTGCAATATCTGTTTTCTTTTCTCCCTTCACCTCTACTTTTATCACGCTATTTAGCCAGCTCCAATCAAGCTTCCCTATTTTGACCTCCTTGACAAGCTTCTTTGCTTTCTGCGCAATCCCCTCGCACACTACAAGCGAGACTCCGCCACGCAGCCTATTTGGAACTCTCACTTCTTTCCCATCAATGCCAATTCTTTTCAAATCCCTATGCGTGCCAACCTCAATGTCCTCTGTAGCAACTCCATCTATGCACACTGGGCAGTTCTTTACAATATCCCTTATATGGTCATCGCTAGGCTTGTACTGGAGCCTCGCTGCGCGCGCATGGTACAACTCAGCCTCTTCAACATATCTATCCACCTCGTCTTCAGACGGATGGAACTCCCCTATGTTGAATATCTTGCGGGCATAATCAACAATAGCAACAGACATCGCAGCTGCGGTTCCTCCTGCGCCTCTTATTGGTCCTGCAAAATAAACAGCAACATATTCGCTGTTGTCCGGATTTTTGAATTTCTGCACGCCTTGTATGCCTTCTGTCGGCGCGACCTGCACTCCCTCAGTAAGCATTGCAAGCCCCACCCTAAGCGACAAATCAATTCTCTTGATATCGCTGCTCTTTGCAAATTTCTCGCTCGTGCATATCTCACTGACAACCTTGAATACCATCTCTGTCCTTGATTTTGAATCCGAATACCTATTCACTATGTCTGCAATTCCGCTCACTCCAATTATTCCCTCCACCCTGCTTGCAAGGCCTTGTGCAGGTGTGGTCTCAACGAATACTTGAGGATCAAATCCCTTGGCCTTCGCGCCTACTGCAGCAGCATAAGCCTTCTCGAAATCTGCAGACAGCGATGCAAAATATTCATTGTTATCCATCATGCCACCTCTGTAAAGTCTATATTCGTAAGCCTTGCAAACTTCGTCTCATATATCGGCACTATGCAAGGCGTCGGCATATGGCCCTGCTTTATCTGGTAATCCGTCCTACCTTGCCACGTGCCGCTGTTTAGCACCAGCGTGCCGTGATGGTCAGTCACGCCATTTTTGTGCTCATGGCCCATATGCAATATATCTGGAACTTCATCTATAACCATGCCGTCCCTTTTCGACGGTATTATGTTGTTTCCTCCATAAACAGGAGAGAGATGCCTCCGCTTGAGCGTCTCCACCATGGCAGTCTCAGGCGTCCTGTAGCTGCATCCGGGCACATTCTGTATTATGGAATCAAGCGATGTCCCGTGATAGCCCAACACTTTCATCCCGTTTAGGTTGAGGTATCCTGGATTTGAGACGAGATGGACGTTGTCCAACTTGAAATCCCCTATCAGGTCGTCTGCGAGCTCTGGCTGCGGCTCGGCCCTATGCACTCCATCGTGGTTTCCCGGAAGCATGAATATCTCTATGTAATCAGGTACATTTTCCATGAAGTCAAAGAGGACCGAATACTGCTTGTATATGTCAAGGATGGCAAGATCCCGATCCTGGTTTGGATAGACTCCTATCCCATCTACAAGATCCCCGCTGATCACAATATATTTTATCTTTCCAAGCAAATCCTTCTTGTAGTCTATCCCATTATTTAGCCACTTCAGCATCTCGGCAAAGTTCTTCTCCATGAAAAGTTTGCTCCCGACATGTATGTCCGAGAGAAATGCCACTGCAAAATCCTCTTCACTAACCTTCCTTGCCCGTATCGGTATGTCCGGGTAGAGAATCATATTTGCTATTATGAGCTCTCCAGATAATTTTCCCCTTACCGCTATGACATCCTCAAATATTGTCTTCTTCCCCTTCTCAAATACTTCTTTTCCAGCTGGGGACTCGCTTACTGGGACTAGCACCTTTGCCGTATCTGTCTCATCTTCTATTGTAAGAAGAACATGTCCATTCTTTGTTATGGTCTTCTCGCTGACCATCCCTATTATCGCAACCTCCCTTCCCGATGCGTACTGCTTTATCGCATCTATGCTGTTTATTATCCCGTACATATTCCCTGAATTGGTCTCGATCATCTTCTTTTGCCTGTTAAACCTATCCCTGAAGAATTCAACAAACGAATCGGTGTTCCCGTTTGTAGTCCCTGGATATACGTTCCTGAATTTGAACCTCGATTCTATATCCTTTGCAATCGGCTTGAAATCCGAGCTCCTGTTTATCTCTATTTGCACCGGGGCCTTCTCATCAACCTTAAGTTTTAGTATCTCATCAAGAGCCTGCTTCCCAAGTATCTTAAGTCCAGGCTTGTTCTCGAAATATTCAGCTATGTGCAAAACAATGTAATCAATATCCTCCTCACGTATGTCCTGGGGCTGCAGTTCAGAGCTTATTATCGCTATCCCATTTAGCTTTTCGGCCAAATCTAACAGCGCATTTCTACCAGGCATAATATCCCTAAGCATTAGTATGTGAAATATGCCCTGCAATAATTAAAAAGAGTTGTCTTGCAAATTCTATCTTTTCAAGTCAAAGAGGCTGCGCACAAGCGCGACTTCCTCATCGACGCTCATTGCACCTGTATCTATTTTAAGTTCGAAGGTGCTAGGGTCTCTATAATCAATTCCATAAAGTTCGACGCTTACCCTCGCTTCATCATCCTCCCTCCTTTTAAGTATCCTCATTACCTGGGCGATATCGATATTTTTGTAATCGTCGCGTCCTCGAGCCCTTTCCGCGCGCACTTCGAGATCTGCTGTTACGAAGATGCGAAGGCACTTCTCCGGGTCAAGGTACGATATTATCCTAGACTCGCCAACGTAATTCCCGTTCTCGAACATCCTCTTTGCCTCATCATTCATCCTCCTGCTCTCCTCTGCCGGATGCCTGCCATAGAAGGCCTCAAAGCTCTCGCCTTCCCTGCCCTCCTTTGCATATCTGGCCCTCCACAAATCACCAAGAGAAAACCTCTCCATCTCATAGTGTGTCGCAAGCCTTTTCGCAAGTGTTGATTTCCCGGAAACAGGAGTTCCTGAGAGAACTATGCTATTGTATCCCATAGATTATCACGTATGAATCAGAATAAAGACCATTTAAAGTTTACTGTGAAAACGTCTAAGACCCGCGCTTGCGCTAAACAACCAAAAATAAAAATAAAAAAAGCGTGCTCAGTAATCAAAGTCCGAGCACTGCTAGAATTACTTCCAGTACAAAAATCACAACTATCTCCAAAACTGCAGCTATTATCACATTGACCGCTGTTGTCTTGTTCTGGTTTGCTATTGCAATTATGCTTACAACCAATGTCCATATTCCTATTATAACGAATGCAAGTATGCCTAGCAACGGAGATACTATCGAGAGCAAAAGAGCCACCCAGAAGAGGGCCACTATAGGCAATTCTCCATAAACAAAACCTGTGAAAGTGTTAGAATAGGTTCCCTTGAAGCTCTTGAGCACTATCTTTCCAAAGAGATGCAGCAAAGCAGCGTCTATCATCAGACCTATCGGCATTGCTATCCAAAGGAATGTCAGGCCAAGTACCACCAGCATAAGTCCGGCTGTTCCTGATCCTAAGGCTGTTCCTGATCCTAAAGATCCAAGTGCGCTTGACACCATGTTTGTGACTATGAGTGCCAGCACCACGAATATCACTGCAGGTATAAATGATACCTTGTAATACATCGACAAGGTCTGCACAATATCCATGCTCTTTCCCGTATTCTTTCCAGGATGCATTATAGCATCAATCGCTCCCTTCAAATCGTCTACGAAGATCACATTATCACAATATTATCTGCCACGTTTGATTATAAAAATACATCTCTTTTCAGAAATTTCCATTTTAATGAAACAAAGCGATAAACTAATTATAACTTATTTTACATTATGTAAACATGCAAAAGGAAAAGTCCGAGCGCATATCAAATCCAAAACTCTGGAAGAAGGCCATGAATTACATAAGCAAGCGCGATAGGAGGCTTGCTGCTGTGATGAGAAAGTACGGTCCAATAAGGATGCACCTGATCAAAAACCGATACGAAGCAATATTACAATCCTTCATAAACCAGCAGATATCAGGGTCAGCTGCAGATTCAATAATATCCAAATTCAAAAAAATGTATGGCGGAAACTTTCCCACGCCAGCGGAATTCTTAAAGGCAAGGGAATCAGATTTAAAGCTAGCCGGAATCTCTACTCAAAAATATTCATATATCAGGGATTTTTGCGAAAGGATCAGCAACCACGAGATAGACCTCAACTCCATTGATAATTTGCCTGACGAAGAAGTTATAGCAATACTTGATGATGTCAGGGGGATCGGCAGATGGACCGCTGAGATGTTCCTGATATTTAGCCTAGGCAGAATGAATGTATTCCCTGCCGATGACCTTGGAATTGCAAACGCAATCCAGATACTTTATAAGGACAAAGAGCGGCCTAAAAGAGAAGCGCTAGCTAAAATGTCTATGAAGTGGCATCCTTACAAGTCCGTTGCTACGATATACTTATGGAAGAGCCTGGAAAACAGGTAACATTAATTGTGCGTATTTGCAGATTGTAGAAAAATGATAAATACTACTGGAAATATCAAGCTATTGTTAAACATGAATAAAAATGCGGAAATATCGCAAATCAGAGATTCGATCATAGAAGATTCAAGATCATCCAATCAAGGACAAAGGACAACTACATACTCTTGCTTATCAGGTAAATCGGAACATGGAAATGAGAACAGGCCGATTTACTATAATAATCTTGTAAAAATAATTGGCATGACTATTGAAGAAAATACTGAAAGGCGCAAAGATATCCTGGCATCTCTTGAGGAAAAGATCGGATGTCCAGTGATATCATATATTGCAAACGAAAAAGTAGATAGCCAAATGGAAAAAGAAGACATTATAATGCTGTCTGATTTCATTGAGCAAGCATCGCGTAAGTCGAATAAAATAGCCATAATAATCAATAGTTTGGGCGGCGATGCCGATGCTGTCGTCAAACAAATTCATATATTGAGGGACGTGTTCAAGGATGGGATCCAGATTCTTGTGCCGCACCGCGCAAAGAGCGCAGCCACTCTTCTTGCAATAGGTGCAGATAAAATAATCATGGGCGAACAATCGGAACTGGGCCCTATAGACCCGATAATTATATTTAGGGATCTGAGTGGAAATCGCATTTTTGTGCAGGCAAAAGCGTATCTCAAATCGATAGATGGGGCAAAAGAGCTCATAAAATCCGAGAAGGACCGAGACATACGTCACACACTCATGGAAAAGTTCTCCAAACAATTTGATTTTTCAAAGATGGAATATTGCAGGGAGGCATTAAGGGATTTTGAAAAATATGGCCGGATAATGCTTCAAAACGGGGTCATGAAGGGCATGTCCCAAGATGATATAAACAACACGATACACATTTTAATAGACGGGGAAATGCATCACGAACATACAAGCTCCATAAACGCTGCAGAAGCCATTGACAAGCTAAAATTAAACGTAGAATTCTGGGATATGCACGACGAAAAATGGAAGGCATTATGGGAATATTTCGAGCTTGCTGACAACCTACTGCACACTACAGGGATATCAAAAATATTCGAATCAAAATCATCGGAAATAGCACTGCTGCAAAGACAGGCAAAACAAGACAGTTCCTACAAAACACCTCCAGCAGATGATTTGAAATCCGAAAAACGCTCAGAACTCACTGCCAACAAGGAGAATGCAGAATTAGCTCCAATAATCGTAAAACCTATTCGTAAATAACCTATAATACAACCTGCAAAACAATCTACTTGCACAGAAGCGTTAAATACGGGCCAAAAGTATTGCTAATGTTGATTATGTCCGGGGAGAGCAAAAATCGTAAATTAACATCCAATGAGTTTCAGATGCCTCAAAGCGCTTCAAATAGGAAAGAAGGGATTAAAGAAAGCATGTCAGAACTCAAAAGAGCAGATACGCAAAAGCCCAGAAGCTATGTTTTGGATGCTATAAAATTGGATTCAAAAAAGAACAATGCCAAGAGGAAGAAAATGCTCCGTGAATTGGAGAATGTACTGGGATCGCCAGTCATAACGTACATAGAAAATAGGAATGTCTCATACTTGTCTTCAATGGGGGAGAATGATGAAAAATTCATGATAGATCTTTTATCCTCCATTCCACGCACCACCAAGAAAGTCAATTTGATACTAAGTAGTTTCGGCGGAGATCCAGATACCGCACTCAAAGAAGCACAAATACTAAGGGATATGTTTCCAGAAGGATTTAATATCATAATACCTCAGTTTGCCAAGAGTGCCGCTACACTAATTTCGTTAGGTGCAAACAAGATAATCATGGGCCAATTTTCGGAACTAGGTCCGATAGATCCTATATTAGTAAAACAAAACGCCGAAGGAGAACAAGTAAATTTTCCAGTAAAAAATTATTTAGGCGCTATAATAGAAGCCAAGAAAATGATAATTAATGAGGGCAACCCGCAGATACGGAATATGTATCTAAAAAAATTAGAGGTGCACAGCGATTTCAATTTCATAAAATTATGCAAAGATACTTTCAAAACCATCGAAATTGATGCAAGGAAATTACTCGAACGCGGTGCAATGAAAGGAAGAACAGATGAAGAAATAAGCAACACTATTAATATCATGATAAACGGACAGGATCATCTGCTCCACTCAAGCCTAATAAATGCATCTGAGGCACAATCAAAACTGAAGCTTAATGTGGAGTTATGGGACATACACGATCCGCGGTTCAAGTTGCTGTGGACGTACTATATGTGCGCAGAAGCTCTTTTTGGTATAGAAAATATATCCAAACTTTATGAAACACCTAATATAACAATCAAGGAAACTTACGAAATTGAAGGAGAGGAACCCGATGCTCACGATCATGCTAATGAAACTCTAGCAACAGATGTTATCAAAGCATCCAGAAGGCAGGGTTAAACGAAGAAAATCAATCTTTTATTGATTCTAGCAAGCTTAAAATATTCCAAACTACAGTTCTCGCATAAGGCGGCAGGTTTATGTCATTGCTTATCTCATCTATTTTGTATGTTGCGGTAGACGCTTTCATAGCATATTCCTCTTGGCTCTCCAGTGCCTTCTTTGCTTCGTCGAGAGCGCTCTTCACGTTCCTAGGAACATTAGGTTCGCTTAGCAGCATATCTATTTGCTGCTTTATCTGAGTTATCGTCTCGTTGAGTTGTTTGTTGTCCTTCATATTTTACACCTGGCTGTTACGGGCCTGACGGGATTTTCATTGTTTATTTTGAACCCGCGACCATCAGATTAGAAGTCTGCCGCTCTATCCAAGCTGAGCTACAGGCCCGCGATATATGTATTGAAAATGTCATATATAAAAAAACTCTCTTACATTCTCGCTTGTCTTCCTCGCGACATCATCAATGCTCATGCCCTTTATCTGAGCGATATACTCTATAGATTTCTTCACGTCATTTGGAATGCTCCCTGCAACCGGTGCATCAGTTTCGGCGACAAGCGTGCCTATCTCCACATTTTCTATTACTCTCCTTCTCTTTGCGGAGTGCAGCGGAGGTATTGATATTAGGTAACCATTCTTCTCGGCAATTCTGGCTTCGTCTAAACCTCCCTCAAAGAAATGAAACATGGCCTTTTCCACACTCTCGTCAATCAATATGCCAATAACTTCTCGTATCGCCTTCCTAGCATGTATAACCAGGGGTACATCTAGCTCTCTTGAAAGTTCTATCTGCTTGATGAAGACCTCCTTTTGCGCTGCTATATTGTCAGGATCTTGAGATATCTTAAAATCCAGCCCCACTTCGCCTATTCCAACTATGTACTTGTTTTGCGATATGGTTTTCTTAAGTTTTTCAATCTCATGCTCCTCAATTGCAGCAACATCTGGTCCAATTCCAATGACTCCAAATATATTCAACTGTGAAGTTATCCTATCAACTGCGAGATTGTCCTTTAGGTTTCCGCCAGCAGTAACTATGGTTTTCACCCCAGATTCCCTGGCGCTATTTACCACTGCCTGCGGATCATCAAAAAGATTTATGTGGCAGTGCGCATCGGACATGCCTTCCTCATGCCTCATCTCATATTCGTGCTGTATAGTTGCAGCGCTTCTCATTTCAACACTGAATATATATCTTTCTGAACCGAACAATATAATATCTATTATAAGGCACTGTTTCTAAATAAATAAGGAAAATAAGAATGAAATATTAATGGAGATGACTCAAATGGCACAAAAAAAATCAATATCACCTATGCGTAGTGCTCCGGCTTCTAGCCCGCAGACCCGTCAATTGGAATCAAGGATAAAGACTCTATCATACCTGACATATGCATCTTTGATAATCGCAATAGCTGCTATAGCAATAGGTATTTTCGCTCTCGTAAATGCGCTTCACGCACAAAATCCAACAAATTCCACCAACACATCAGTAATTTTCGGGGACACTCTTGCGGGCATCAACCAGCCTTTAAATTCGACCCAGCTCTCCATAATAAACAATGCATCAGATTCTTACTTCGAGATAGCCGGGCAGATGCTGCTAAATGGATCTCTTGAGAACATAATAGGGGCCCAAACCAACATAACTTCACAATACAAAGTTGACAACAAAACTTCAATAATATACCTGGGCAGCACGACATGCGTATTTTGCGGAGAGAACAGGTGGGCAATGGCCCTGGCATTATCTAGGTTCGGCCATTTTTCTCAGCTCTTTGCAGGATATAGCGCGTTAGGAGACCACGACGTGCCTACTCTTTATTGGGTCCGAGCAGATATCAACTCATCACAAGTTGATTTGGGGAGCCACTATACAAGCAGTTACGTGAATTTCATCGCAATTGAAGACACAGGCCCGATAACAGGCGCATTCTACCTGCAGCCTCTATCTGCAATACAGGCGCAGATAAATGCTACTGGAAATTCGACATACATGGGAGCGGTAAGCAAGATAATTGCAAACAAAAACTTCGCAGGGACGCCTTACACTATATGGGGGAATTATACTGTTCCCGGAGCCGATGCCGAAGTGTTTGGCAACCAGCAGCCTAACAGCACAGGCATACTGCCAATAGTGTACATGACCCACGCACAAATACTAAACCAGTTCGCAACTCCTTCAAACCAGTTTGCATGGAGTGAATATGCGGCTGCAGATCTCTACATTGCCATGACATGCAACAGCATAGGAAATGCAGCTCCGATATGCCAGCTGCCTGCAATACGCGAGATAGAGAAAATACCACGATATTAAAGTGATATCCTAATGCCAAGCAGGATAAGTTTTCTAAAGGCTGTGTACTCAAAACCCATGCCAATAATAGTGACTGCGATATTCATAGTGATGTATTATGTGCTCTTCCAAAGCATCACTTCAATATCCAATCAAGGCCTTGCACCAATACTCACAACTCCCTCCTACCTGATATACTCCCTTGTGCTCACATCTGCAGTGCTCTTATTCCTAAGCGCCTACTCACTGAAAATATCTCTATATAACATCCGCAGCAACCTTGGGAGCGGCATAAGCGTCGGCTCTACTGTGATAGGCGCGCTGATAGCCGGATGTGAATGCCAAGCCCCGATACTTTCCATAATAATGTACAATCTCGGCCTCAATTCAATCTCTGTAAGCACTCTGCTCTCATTTGTAGGCGAATACGAGACAATAATAATATTTGTTCTAGTGCTATCCAATATACTGTACATATACTACAACCTAGGCAAAATGTCATCAAATTGCATGATAAAAAATGGCAATGTTGTAGCAAAGAAGAGCTCACTTGCAAAGGCAGGCAAAAAGAAATGGTTTTAATCTTTTAATGAGAATGGCATCAGGTATTTCAAATGCAGAAGAGACAAGTTGCAAAAACTATCAAAAAGCCGCTTAGCCGCAGTGCAAAGTACAACAAGAACAATAACAAAAAAAGGCCGCATGCTCATGCTTCAAATATCCAAAATAAAAAAGCTCCAAAGAGTTCAGCAAGGCATCATAGATCAAGCAATGTGACTGAGATACCTGCGATAGACATAGAACAATTGCTCGTCAACAGGATATCAAGGAACGAATCGGAGCTCAGGATACCTAGGAAGGCGCTTTTCATCCCTGAAATAATGTATGCCTCTAGTACAAACCTAAGGGAGCTTGCATTCTCAAACGGCCTTTCGGCAGGAAGGATGATGTACGAGAGTTCGGATAAGACAATGAATGCGCTGCTGACTATTCTAGAGCAAGCCGGATTGGGACAAGTGCTATACCACCTATTCGAGAATACTGGAGTGATAACAGCAAAGCCAAACATAAATGAGCCCAACATCAAGGAACGCATTCACACGTATGAAGCAGGCATGATCTCAGGCTTCTTGGGGGCATCTGCGCACCATAACATGAATGTATACGAGACCCATTGCATATACAACGGCAATGAGATGTGCCAATTCAAGATAACCGAACTGCCAAGCCAGGCGCCTGCAAACCGCAACATGGATTCAAGCCAGTTGCTGAATTCTATAATCGGCGGTATAAGGAACAAGAATCACAACGGCCATGTGTCTGAAGAATATTTCCTGCTCTACTCCCTCCCGCTCACGGTACCTCCAATATCAGAAGGAATGTCCAAAGTGATGTATCTTGCAGCAAAGAGCATGAGCGCAAGCCCCACATGGCTAAGCGAAGACAACATGAAGCTGATCGAGGAATCCTTCGGGCTTAGGAGCGTAAAGTTAGTGAAGGAGCACAAGGGCAAGACCCCAAAGTCAATAATTGTAGAATACGCTCATCTGGGATCAAGTTCCCAGTTTCTATCGCTATCCCAATCATTCCTGCACGGTTTGGTTGATGGAATGAAAAATGTCAAAGCCACATCTTATGTGGAGCTGGGAAGTAAGAACAATTATATACTTTATATTCAATTAAACCCAGTGAAGTGAAATTGGAAGTTGATGACCATGGATATTGCCTCATTTGATCCTATAATCAAGCTCCTTCCAGGTATCAAAAAGCCAGATAAGCCTCTCACACTAAAAGAAAAGCTGAAGTGGACAGGCATAATAATGTCAATTTACTTCGTGCTCTTTAGCGTTCCTGCATTCGGCGTCAACGCCTCATCGCTGAGCCAGACAGGTGCGCTGCAGCTCATAAGCATAGTATTTGCCGCAAGGCTCGGAACGCTTATCACAGTAGGTATATCCCCGATAGTGGTTGCAGGAATAATATTCAGCTTCCTTTCGGGTGCAGGCATAATAAAAGTCGATCAAACTGATATGGCTCAAAGGTCAAGAATGCAGGGCATGCAGAAATTCGTCGCAATAGTCATAGCTTTCCTCGAAGCATTCATATTCGTGGCAACAGGTCAAGTCACGCTGCTATCTGCATCGTTCTTCGGTATTGTAGCATTCCAGCTCTTCCTTGGTGCGCTGTGCATAATATACCTGGACGAGGCGATGAGCAAGTTCGGTATAACTTCCGGAATAAACATGTTCATATCTGCAAACGTGTCCTATTCGATAATAGCAGGAACAATAACAATACTTCTAGGTGAGGCTATTGCAGCAATAGCCGCAGGATCCGCAGCTGCTATACCAAATGCGATACTATCTTTTGCTCCTCTCTTCTTTGCTGCCATAGTTTTGCTCGTCAGCATATACGTGTATGAAACGAGCCTTGAGATACCACTTGTATTTAGCCAATTCAGGGGAGTGGGAGGAAGGCTGCCTATACCTTTGCTGTATGTAAGCGTTCTTCCTGTAGTTTTAGCTACTGCATTCATACTCAACCTCGTCATACTGTCGGGATTTCTCGCTCACTACAGCGGACCTTTCCCAAACGTGATCCATTTCATAGCGTACTATAACGGCACAACCGGAGGCAGGGCAAATCTGGTAGGCGGCCTTGTATATCTTCTCTCTCCTTCATCATTCCCTCTTCCATACGCAGCCCAATACGGGGGGATAGGGGGATATGCAAACTACTTCTCATATTTCTTTACCCAGTCATCTCCACTATATGTGCCTCTTCTCGCTGCTCCCCTGCTAATACCTGAGTGGCTGCACGCAATATTTTACATGCTAGTGCTAGTGCTATTTTGCATAATATTTGGCAAGTTCTGGACAGAGATGGCAGGGCAGAATCCAAAGGCTCTAGCCGAGCAACTCCAGGACACGGGATGGCAGATACCTGGATTTAGGCGAGATCCAAGGACAATAGAGAGCGTGCTCAACAGATACATACCTCACATAATCGTACTTGGAAGCGTGGTTGTCGGAATCCTTGCAGCATTTGCGACCCTAACTGCAGCAATAGGGAGTGGCACAGGTATATTACTTACTGTGGGAATACTTTATATGGTCTTCAAGCAGCTGGACCAGGAAAGGATGATTGAAGGCTATCCTGGACTTGACAAGCTGCTCAACTAAGCAAATCTCTCAAACAGCAATTTGGCATGAACTGCCAAAAGAAAGGTTCGTTAATATGCAAAAAGAAATGGTAGACATACTTGATAGCAAGGGTAAGCTGACTGGAGTTGTCAAACCAAAAGACGAAGCGCACAGCAGTAAGCTATGGCATAGGTCAGTGCATGTATGGATATACAATTCAAAGGGGGAGGTGCTGATCCAAAAGCGCGCCGCAATGAAAAAATCAGGGCCTGGCAAGTGGGATATATCTGCAGCTGGCCACGTGTCTTCTGGGGAAAAAACAAAAGAGAGCGCACTTAGGGAACTTGAGGAGGAAATAGGGATCAAAGCCGATCCAAGGAACCTAAAACACGTCCTTACAACTAAAAAGAGTATGGACATAAAGGACATAAAATTCTATGAGCGCGAATTCTGCTACGTGTATTTGTTAAAACACGAAAAACTTCCGACAAAGCTGCAAAGGGAAGAGGTCGCAGCAGTGAAATTCATTCCCATTGAAAAGTTCAGTGACGACATCAAAAGCAAGAAGACCAAGGCAAAATACGTGCAGCATCCAAAAAGTTACTACCTTTCCATAATCTGCCTGATCAAAAAGGCACTCAAAAAGAGATCAAAAGCAGCAAATAAAAACACAAATCCTTAATTCTTCGCAGCCACTTTCATGCTGTATTGCCCAAGCGTCTTTTGCGAAATTGTGTACCTTAGTATGTTGCTGTTTGTAATCCAGCTCTTCATCGGTATTTCAAGCTTTGTCCCTGCATATTCAAGCGCCGATTTGAAAGTGTCAAATTCCGTAGGAACTGTCTTAAGCGCCTCCCTCACATGCTCCCTGACATTCCAAACCCCTACTGGAAGTATGTATCCAGGATGCGCCTCCCTCAATATCACTATCCTTGCCTGCTTCCCCTCTTTTTTAAGGAGCTCTGATGTCGCGAGCCTGGCTGCATAGTAGCAACCACCTATCTCTGCATACTTCTTCCTACCATCAAATAGTTCGTATGACGAGAATATCGAAACGTCCTTGCCGTTCTCGTTCCAAACAGTCTTGGGATACCACGCCTCTACAAGCTCGTAGCTCCATGGCCCTGGCATCATCATAACTATCCACCTGTTGTCAAGTGCGCAGTATTCATACACCCGCGTTTTGTCTATGCTCTCATTTGCCTTTACTTCCTTTAAGTTATCTTTCGAAAGGGTATCATCAACTGCAGTTATGCTCCATCTTGTGGGCACGAATCTCCTGTTCTTGCCCACTCCAAGCAATCCTGCGCAAAGCGCTTTTTGTATTTTTGATATCTCAACTCCCTTATGGTAAAGCTCTACCAATGCGTCGCTTGCCAACATATCTATGTCGCTATATGCGCTCTCAACTTTCTTGTTCGGCGTTATGTTCGTGTCTATAGAGAAATCTTTTAGCTTCGCGCTAGGCCCATACGGCTGCGAGTCATCATCTGCCCTAAGCCTTAGCACTGGCTTTGATGCAAATGATATATTTGCGTCCACGCATCTTTCTGCAAGCCCCAGCTCCTTTATGTAATCCTCTACCTTTCCATTTTCAACGTTGAACACACTGCTCTTGTACATGCCCCTCACAAGGCTCGATCGCATCTCGATTATCTGTTCCATGCTCTTGCCCACCCATCTCTCAGGGGTCCCAAGCATCGAAGTGTCTCCGAATTCCGGCGGTATCAGTGGTCCTATGTACACATTTGGATAATCGAAGTGGCCTATGAATATGTCAGGAGGCGACGAACCGCGAAGTTCGGTCCGGTCCATAAGCTCTACTGTCCTATTCTTGTAATAATATTTGAGCAAAGAGGGATCTCTCATGTTGCTGTATGCAACTGCAGATCTCTTCACTTCAAATTCATAGTCTACCATAAAATAAGCACTAATATTAATTAAGCTTGCAGATTATAAAACATTATCTGGTGGTATCATTGAAAGTTGAAACAAGCGGCTTCCTTCCGGGGAACGATGGTGTGTGCGCTGTCCTAATATACCGCAAGAAAGTGCTTTTGATAAAACGCCATTGGTTGCCCATAATACGCA
>JAKAON010000050.1 GCA_021812185.1 Microcaldota archaeon | reverse complement strand
TGCGATTTGAACCCCGTTAACATATAATGTCCCCTCCCCATTTGGATTGAACACACCTGCTATTTGGTACCATTGGTTATTGCTCCAATTGTTTGGAGTTGCTATAGGGTTTGGAGCAATTAAAGTAGTGCCGCCTGCCCAAAATGCAGGCTGCCCGCCTTGCAAATAAAGTTGATATCCTGTTGATGCCCCATTCCATGAGGACCATATTAACCCTGATGATCCCGGAGGTGCGCTGTACCATGCTGATACAGTGTAATTGCTTTGTGAATTTAGAGATGGACTTGAAGTTACGTTAATATAGCTACTCACTCCGTTGAAACTTGCCGCAGTTACGCCGCTTTGATTTATGAGCGTAGGCGAAGGCAAATTTAATTCAGTAAATTTGAGATTGCCATTTATGGAACCGTCATTACCATTTCCCGAGTAGTCGTTGGCATTACCGTTGAGAGGCCACCATGCAACAAGATTATTTGGAAATACAGGAGCGCCGCCTATGCCCTTACTGTATAATGTTGCTATTTGATTGGCAGATAGTGCAGTATTGTATATCTGGACATTTGATATTGATCCTGGGAAAAAAGATGCAGGGTTTGGACATCCTCTTGCCCCGATATAAAGACAATTAGTATCCGAAATCACTGAACCCCCACCTAAGTCATAACTACCTGAAAGCACGCCATTTATATAAAGATTTTCATACGTTCCATCCCATGTCACAGTAACTAGTGTCCAAGTATTCAACGGTACAGTAGATGCTGATGAATGCCATGCCCAATTTGGCTGAATTGCAGATTCGAAAAGGCCATTTGTTCCAATAGCAATTTCATATTCCAATTCTTTATTTAGTATTATGCAATTAGGCCCTGCACATTGTGCAAAACTTGATGGCTTAATCCACGCAGAAAGAGTTAGTGAACTAGGATTTAGATCATTAGCTGTTGGGGTTGCAATGAAACTAGTTGAACCGTCAAACGTTGCAGCATAGTTTGGTGAGTTCCATGAAACGCCGTTTGTCGCGATACCGCTTGCAAGGAAATGGCTTATGTCAGGTATGACGTTTCCCTGTCCCATATTCATAGGCCACCAGCCAACCAGGCTGGATTGTGTTGATAAATTGCCATTGAATGCAGTGGCGCGCACATTGGCAAACCCATTTGTGAAATTTGAGTTTAGAAAAGCCGTGGCAATTCCGTTTGGATTTGTATAATTGAATGATGACACGCCATTTCCATCGTTTGAGAGTTGGCCCAACGTTGATGTGAAACCTACAAGAAGATTACTAATAGGCAACCCAGCAGCACTTAGAACCTTGGCAAATACCTCGGATACTGAAACAAAAGGGACAAACCCAACTATGTTGCCGTTGTTGTTATTTCCCGAATAGTCATTGGCATTACCGTTGAGCGGCCACCAACCGGCAATATTTGCAGATGCCATAGGAGGGCCCGAGATGCCGCTTTGATAAAGATCAAATATCTGAGTTGGTGAGAGTACAGAATCATATGCTTGAACATTGGCTATTTTTCCATTTAGTATTGCATTTACTCCGGCAGGTTTTGCACCTGAAATAGATGTAGTCCAATAATCTGTTGCGCCTGAAGAAGCATATTGGCCTGTTCCAGAAGCCACCACATTACCATCAACATAAAAAACTTCAGTTCCCGAACCGCTTGGATTATATGTGATTGAGAACATGTGCCATCCAGGTGAGACGCTTATTGTTAGAGGTGCATTGGTATTAACTCCCCAGATCCAGCCAAATACTGTAAGCCCATCTGCACTTAAAAATGGCATATTCCAGCCACCGTTAGGTGGGATATCTGCTACACCAAATATAGGGCCATTTGTTGAAGAATTTATGTACGCCCACGCAGACGCTGTTAGAGGATTATTGTTACCGAAGTATGCACCCAACGATGCATATGCATAGCTATTTTGCCCGTTGAACTGCGCTGCGTACGTATTTTGGCTCGACAAACTTATCTGGCTTGGAGTATTATTGATATTTGGGCATTGATAGTCTATGCATATTGTGCCAAACGAATTCTGCAAGTTTATGGTTCCGTTTGATATTGGTATTGCATATGCAGTAGAACTTCCAGGCACAAGGAAATAAGGGTTTGAAGCTATGCCCTTCACATAGCTGAAAGATGAGGCAGTTATTAATTGTGAGCCGATCTTTTGCTGAAGTATTACGAGACCGTTCTTTGTTATGGTTAAGTTGTACGTCTTTGTGTTAGGAGTCGTGTATGTAGGTATCTGCCCGGTGAAGCCATTTCCGGCAGAGGATGCTTTGGTTAGTTGCATCGATATGCTCTGTGCCTCAAGCTGCAGCTGCGAGAAAGACTGGCTGGATAGGCCCAGTGCCCTTTGGCTTGATATCACATATAGGAGGAAAGTAAATACTATGAGCACGAAGGAGAGCATTATAAGGAACTCCAGTGCGATTTGAGCTTTCATGAATGTCACTGTTTGTTAAGGCACCACAGGTGCAAGATACACGCATGGGATTGGATTGTTTGAATATGGGCAGGCGGAGTTAGCAGATATATTCACAAGATACGTGCCTGGAAGGCTTATCCCCCCAAGATTGCCGCTCACGTTAGCTGGCGTGTATGAGGTTATATAGCTTAGCCCTGTTGGAGATCTCACAGTGAATATCACCTCGTGCCCTATTCCGTTTGTCAAGTTGCCCACAAATATGGACTGGACATTTGGAGGTATTTGAACTTGTATAACCTGCTTGGCCGGAGCGCCCTCGCTTGCTATTAGCGTCGCTGTGCTTGATAATTTAGATGCAGCCTGCTGGGCCTCGGTTGCGGCAAGTGATGAGTTCGCATTTGATATCTGGATGAATGCGAGTGTCACTATTGGAAGCAGTATGGCTAGGCCAAATGATAGGGTTATGAGGAGCTCGAAGCTCGATTGCCCTTTCGCCGCCTTGCTATTTTTTCCGCTATTCATAATTTTCAGCGTCTCTTTCCCTTAATCCAGTCACTATTATTTCCTTACCGGATTTAACCTGATTGTAGAGTCTATCTGATACATTCTTTAGTGCTTCTTCAAGCGAGTACCCTGTTGCCCTAACAGCTATTGTTCCTTTCTTGCTAGATATGAGTCTTGCCGTTATTTCGTAGTTCTTCGCCTTTGGCCGCTTTATATTGACTGCAAGGTAATCAACGCCTATTTTGTGGAACTTGCTTATTTTATCCACAAGCGCATTCATATCGTCCTTTATCTCGCCTTCGAAATCCTTCGTGTATCCTTCCAATCCAGATAATATTATTTTGTTTTCCTTTACCTGCGAATCTACAATGACCTTCTCAAAGACATTGCGCATTGATATGATGCCTACCGGCCTGCCTTTATCCGTTACGAGCAATGATGACGCCTTATTCTCGAGCATCGATCTTATTGCATTATCCAGCAATTTTGATCTGTCTATCGAGTATACGTTCTTTTCGCATATGCTCCCTACAGGAGTATTGCTGGCAAGCACATTCTTCTCTTTCTTTTCAGGGGCGCGTTGGGATGGCGCGGATCTTGTCACAAGCAGGTCTCTTGCAGTAAGAACGCCCATCACAATGCCTTTGCTAAGCACTACAAGTTTGTTTATCTTGTGATCTTGCAGCGTCTTGGTGGCTTGTGAAACTGTAGCATTCTCGTCTATCGCTACAAGTGGAGCAGACATACCATCTGCCACAGAGTATTTTGACACCATGTGCCTTGAGAGTATGGAGCTCAGTATTTTCTCCCTTCTTATTATTCCGGTGACTTTCTTGTCTCCTGCAGTGTATGGCAGGGCCTTCTTTGAAGTATTATAGAAGTGTAGCACTGCAGATTCTATAGAAGTTGAGTTGTTTAGTACAGGTACGTGGTCGGCGAACTTTCCAATCGGAGTGGTGCTTGAAATTTTCAGTTGATTATTGTGGGTAAGGGATCTTGAATCGACTATCCCGAAATATTCTTTGTCCTTCTCTACTATAACCGCACCGAAAGCATGTATCTTTGATAGAGCTTCACTGGCAGGAGATCTGTAGTCCAGGATTGCTGTTTTGGATATGAATTCATCTGGTAATCGCTCATCGAGTTTTTGTGCCATGATATCGTTACTAATTAGATAGTATAATTTAAAATAGGTTGTTCTATTTTAGGCCTGCTAAAAATCATTTTACTATTAGCGTCTTTAGCGGCTTTAATGCACAAAAATCAGTAGAATACGTGTATGCCCCGGCATTTAGGAATGTAATAGTGTCCCCCGCTTTAACTTCTCTTAGGCATGCCCTATACCTGAATATGTCTGTAGAATCTGGGGTGCATCCTTTTATTAGGTATCTTCTGCCATTTGGGACCTCTCCTTTCACCTGAAGCTTTATGTTTGCAACTATCGTATCCATTGCACAGTTGTATACAGAGCAATTCAATATTATAGTACCTCCATTTACGCTTACAACACCGCCTTTGAGCTCGATGCATGGAGCAGCTATGAACCTGCCTGGTTCGGCAATCAGCTTTATCCCTTGCCCATTTGCCCATTTTCTTGCCTGTTTTATCTTGACCAATATATCTGATAGGGATTGGGCGCTGTAGTTATTGTATTCTACAGGTATCCCGCCCCCGATGTCTATTAAGTCTATGCATTTAAGGGTAGCAGGATGGAGCAGTTCCATAAGCTCTTGTTGTATGTCCCACTCCCCGATATTTTCTGTTTTCCTATGGAAATGCACACCTAGTGCAGATATGCTCTTGTTTTCTCTTAATTTTGGGATAAGCTCGTTAATTTCACTTGAGAACATACCATATACGTAATGTTTTTCTGTCTTGACAGTGCGTTCCTTCATTCTCATCCTTAGCATCAGATTTATTTTGCAGTTGTGCCTTGACAGGTATGCCAGGACCGTGTCGAGATCAACCTTGTTGTCCACTATAAAAGAATTAACGCCTTTTCTGATTAATGCCTTCATTTCATCCTTGTCGATGCCTTGCACTAAAAACCATACGCGTTTCTTGTCTTTTATAGAACTTAGGTATCTTATGGATTGGACTGTGAAGCTGCAGTCCGTAAATTTTTCTAGAAGAGCCCCTACAGTAGGATTTGTTTTGAAACTATACGATACTTTATCTGCGACGCCTGCCACTGTTTTATACTGCTTGAGCATTTTTGATTTGCTAAGTACGAAATGCGCTTCTTTAGGCATTCAATCCCCTTTTACAATTCCTTTCTTCCTTAGTTCCTCCAGGGCCTTTATCATGGCTAGCGGGAAGTTTATCGACACATCCCCGATCACTGTGCAAACATCCGAAGTGTCATTTATTTTCCCCCAGCTCTTTGCTTCTTCAGTTGTAGCGCCACTCTGGCTTCCTGAGGTGTCATGGGCCGTTGTCATATAGATAGCATAATCAAATCCGCCGTTAAGCAG
>JAKAON010000007.1 GCA_021812185.1 Microcaldota archaeon | reverse complement strand
TCTTTGCACACTTCTGCTTTCTTAGGGTTTGGTTCTATGACAAGCACCTTAACCTTATGCTCGCTGAGTATCTCAACAATCCTCTCTCCTACAAGTCCGTATCCGCAGACTATCACGTGGTTCTTGTACTGTTGCAATTTTGCCATTCAACCTATCTAATATTCTCAGAGTAAGATATATTAGTTTAGTCATACGCCTATGCGTCATTCCGCTCTCTGTTTACCATCATAAAAATAGGTGGTAGCTCCAGCCAGATTCGAACTGGCGTTCCCGGGTTCAGAGCCCGATGTCCTTGGCCACTAGACTATGGAGCTATCGGCTAAACATATACCTAATAAGTTTAAAAGCATTTTATCTTGCTCCCAATAAAACAAAAGCCTAACTGCGCATATAAAAACTAATTTATTCATAACTGATTAGAATTAATTGGGCGTTTGATTTGGGCATACCATTTAGGGAGAATCTGATACTCTGGGATGAGGTAAAGAACCTGCTTGTGGCAGACGTAGTCTTAAGCCTAGCCTTCACATTGACTTTGCTTGGTGGAATACAAAGCGCGATAGCATCTCCCGGCCTGCTAGTATACCTGCTGCCAATGATGTTCATAGTGGTCTCTTTGTCATTTGTGCTGCACGAATTAATGCATAAGTTCGTGGCCCAGCGCTTCGGCGCCATAGCTGCCTTCAAGACCTCTCTTACGGGGCTTGCGATAACCCTAATATCTGGGTTCTTCGGGTTCCTAATAGGGATACCCGGTGCTACTTTCATATTCACTGATAAATTCACAAAGAGGCAAAATGGGATTGTCTCACTAGCCGGTCCGATGACAAATTTCGTCGTATTTGCAGCTGCGTTTGCAATAGGCACACTTTTATATCATGGATTTTTGCCAAATGTTCTTAATTCCCTAAATCCTACGGGTCCGACTTTCTACAGCACCCCATACCTGCAGAATTTGCTGAGCATCACGCTCTTCATAAGCATACTTCTTGCATTTTTCAACATGCTCCCCATCTTCCCTCTTGACGGAAGCAAGGTGCTTGCATGGGACGGCCGCATATATCTAGCTGTAATTGCAGTGATATTTGCACTGCTTTTGCTGATAATACCTTTAATAAGCCTTATCTTCTCATTAATACTGATGCTGGGCCTTGCCTACGTCTTCTCTGCTTTCTCAAGGGGTATTCTTCTTAACTAGTCGGTAGTTATTTAAGATTTAAGCAAGGAAAGAATACGTAAATAATTTTCTGGCAAAAATATCAATCAAAATCACGTGAAACGATGACCAATGGAATAGAGCTAACAGTCGCTGACGCTCTAGTAACTGACTCTGGCAGAGGTCTAGCTAGGATGGATTCCAAATCCCGCAAGCTTCTAGATCTTGTATCTGGTGACATTGTAGAAATAAAAGGCAAGATAAAGTCCACTGCAGCTACTGTATGGCAGGCCCATCCAAGCGACGAAGGGCTGGGTTTCATAAGGATAGACGGATACACAAGACAGAATTTAGGCGTGGGCATCGGGGATAAGGTATTTGTCACGAAGGCAGAAGTGAAGGATGCGGAAAGGATAATAATAGCTCCACCTGCAGGCCAAAAACCTCCCATCTCTCCCGATTTTACTGAATATGCCAAGAGAAAGATGGAGAACAAGCCTGTCGCAAAAGGAGATGCAATCCCGATACCCATGTTCGGGCTCACATTAAACTTCCTGGTTGTACAAGTAACCCCTCACGGAATAGTAAGGGTAACAAAAAACACCATCTTGGTCGTAAAGAAAGAGCCGGTTTCGGAATCTATGGTGAAGATAGGTGAAGTGCACTACGAGGACATAGGCGGATTAAAGTCAGAAGTGCACAAAATACGCGAAATGGTCGAGCTGCCAATAAGATATCCTGAGTTGTTCGAACGACTTGGGATCGAACCTCCAAAAGGCGTACTTCTCTACGGATCCCCAGGAACGGGAAAGACATTGCTTGCAAAGGCTGTTGCAAACGAGAGCGATGCCAACTTCATATCTATTTCAGGTCCTGAGCTCGTGAGCAAATTTGTCGGAGAAAGCGAGGAGAAGCTAAGGCAGATATTCAAGGATGCAAATGAGAAGGCCCCAACAATAATATTCATGGATGAGATTGATGCCATAGCGCCAAAGAGGGAGGAGGCCACAAACGAAGTTGAGAGGAGGATGGTATCACAGCTCCTTACGCTCATGGACGGAATGTCGGCAAGGGGGCAGGTTATAGTGCTTGCTGCAACAAATCGGCCTGATGCAATAGATCCGGCCCTAAGAAGGCCTGGAAGGTTTGATCGGGAGCTTGAAATTGCGATACCTAACAGGAATTCTAGAAAAGAGATACTGCAGATTCACACAAGAAACATGCCTCTTGCAAAGGATGTGAATCTTGACGAGCTCGCAGATATAACTCACGGATATACTGGAGCAGACATAACTGCGCTTGTAAGGGAATCTGCCATTGCGACATTGAGAAAGATCCTTCCAAAGATAATAGACAAACAGAAGATACCTGATGAAATACTAGAAGAGCTTACAGTCACAAGGGATAATTTCATGGAGGCTTTGCGAAACATCAGGCCAAGCGCGCTTAGGGAAGTGTTTGTGGAAAGGCCAAACATACACTGGGATGACGTGGGTGGCCTTGACAAGGTAAAGGACGAATTAAAGGAGACTGTTGAACTGCCTCTAAAGCATCCGGAGGCATTTGAGAAGATGGGAATTAGGCCTGTACGCGGAGTTCTTCTAGTTGGGGCTCCAGGAACAGGAAAGACGTTGCTTGCAAAGGCAATCGCTACCGAACGAGAAGCCAATTTCATATCGATAAAGGGGCCTGAAATCCTGAGCAAATTTGTCGGAGAAAGCGAGAAGACGCTCAGGGAGATATTTCGGAAGGCAATGCAGGCATCGCCATGCATAATATTCATAGACGAAATAGATTCAATAGCAAACGTGAGGGGCGGAGACGATAATGATTCAAGGACAAGCGAAAGAGTTGTCGACACGCTTCTTACCGAGATGGACGGGCTTGAGGAATTAAAGAACGTGATAGTGATAGCCGCGACAAATCGGCCTGATGCAATAGACCCTGCGCTGCTAAGGCCTGGAAGGTTCGATAAGATAATAACTATCCCTATGCCGGATGCCGAGGCAAGGCTCTTGATATTCCAGGTGCACACAGAGCACATGCCTCTTGACAAGAGCGTGGATTTGGCGGAACTTGCGAACATCACAGACAGCTATACTGGAGCAGAAATAGAGAACATCTGCAGGGAAGCAGGGATGAACGCCATAAGGGCAAAGAGGGAAGTGGTAAAGGGCGAGGACTTCACGCGTGCACTAAAAGAGGTAAAGCCGGCAATCCCCAAGGAATTCTCGGAGAGGATAAAGAGATTTAAGGATGAACCTGAGAACATGTATAGGTAAAAAGTGCTAAAAATGTTGAAAAAGCAAATATTAGGAGAAACGCGATTTAGGGAAATCAAGGTCAGTGAAACAGAATCCATGTTCATAATAATGAGCGGAAAAAATGATTCTGATTCAAAAACTTTACTTAAGAAATCAGGCTACGAACTAATGACTCACAAGCAGGCAGATTCTACATACAGTAAAGTATTGCTCAGCGAGGCTCAAAAATATTGCAAAGAAACAGGGGAAAAAATAATGTGGTTCTATGCAAATAAAAATGGTGGCACAGCAATTTTTGTCGTGGTTCCTGATAGCAGATGTGATTGGGAAATAGATTTCGAGGCACAAGTGTTTGATGGTTTATCTTCGGTGGTGATCGGAGTCAAAAAAGATGCTGATAAAATGAAAGAACTAAAAAGGGAATAACAGATAAAATAATAATATTAGTGATTTTATGAAAATCGTTTACTCGGATAAAAAGACCGGAAAGACTGCGCAAGCAGAAGTGAAGAAGGAATATGTGAGCATGGTTCTTGGAAAGAGAATGGATGAAGTGCTTGACGGAGCTGCGGTGGATCTGCCAGGGTTCAAGCTAAAGATAACCGGACTTAGCGACAAGACCGGGGCGCCATCTAGGAGAGAAGTGGAAGGTACAAGAAAGACATGGCCTCTTTTAAAGAGCGGCGCAGGCATAAGGAAAGCCAAGCTCGGATATAGAACCAAGAGAATGATACGCGGAAATACAGTAAGCGCAGACACCGAACAGATAAATACTGTGATCGAAGAGTACGGATCAAAGCCTCTTGGGGAGATATTCAAGGCAAAGGAGAAAGATGAATCAAAGAAGGAATAACGATGCAAGAAGAATTCAAGCAGGCACAAATAAACATAGGCACTCTGGGTCACGTTGACCACGGAAAGACGACTCTTACAAGGGCGATAACCGGAGTGTGGACAGACAAGCACAGCGAGAGCGTCAAGAGAAGCATGACCATAAAGCTCGGATATGCTGATTCGCTGATAAAGAAGTGCGAGGAGTGCAGCGGCGCAGAGGCATACACAATCGCAGATTCATGCGAACAGTGCAAATCAAAGGCAAAACCAAAACCTGTCAGGCGGTTTTCCATATTGGATGCACCGGGGCACGAGACGCTAATGGCAACTGCAATAGCCGGGTCGAGCATTATAGATGCTATAATATTCGTGATAGCTGCAACAGAACCATGCCCGATGCCACAGACAAAGGAGCACTTAATGCTGATAAATATCCTGGGCATAAAGAACGTGCTGGTGGTCCAGACTAAGATAGACGTAGTGGGAAAAGCAAAGTCGGTAGAGCATTATAATCAGATAAAGGCGTTTTTGAAGGGAAGCGTTGCTGAGCACGCTCCAATAATACCTGTAATGGCAAACAAGAACATAAACGTGGACGAAGTTCTCGAATACATAGCAAACATGGAGCTTCCAAAGCGTGACCTTACCTCGGACCCTCTTATGTATATAGCAAGATCGTTTGATTCAAGCAGGCCAGGTACTCCAATAAAGGATTTGGTAGGTGGAGTAATAGGTGGATCCATAGTCAGGGGAGAACTTAAGGTAGGCGACGAGATTGAAATCAGGCCAGGGATTAGCATAATGAATGAGAAAGGAAAGAAGGAAATTTACGTTCCGATCATAACTAAGATAGAAAGCCTTTCTACAAGTACTGGAAAACTTGAGCATGCATTTGCAGGCGGATTAATTGGTCTTGCAACAAATATTGACCCTTCATTTGCAAAGGCAGACGGGCTTACGGGAAATGTTGTGGGCAAGGTAGGTAAACTGCCGCCTACGCTGGATAATATAACTCTTGAATATCACATAATAGCAAGGCCCGACATGGGAAAGGCAGCGTTCACCGTGAATGAACCAATAATACTCGGAGTCGGAACTGCGACTACAGTGGGGTATGTGACTCTTGCAAAGAAGAACAAGATAACTGTGCAGCTAAAAAGGCCCATATGCGCTGACAAGACATCAAAGATCTCAATATTGAGGAATTTCCAGCAAAGATGGAGACTCTCCGGATACGGCGTGCTTATCTCATAAGGCTTCTTAGAAAATTCCCGGCGTTTGGTCGATATGCCAAAATTCTTTGAATTTTATTTGATCTTATGGGCGGAAAATTAGTTTTTAACATCACCTGCATTTTGGCAAGTTAAACTACAAACTTACATCATAATCAATATAGTTTAGATCTCTCTACGCTCTTGGATATCATATCTACAAACTTCTGTCTTTGCCTCTTAGTCCTAAAATCCGCAAATTTTCTCTTGTCGATATCAAATCCAGCGGAGTGTGGATGACCTCCTCCCCCAAATGAAGCAGCCAGTTCGATAATGTTCGTATTTGTGCTTCTGAAATGTCCTTTGTTATGCGTGGTGTCAATGTAGAGCACAACATCGCTATTTGTCAATTTTCTTATCTGGTCACAAGCTATATTGCTGTTGATTGACTGCGCAAATCCTATTGAAAAATCTTTGTTTACCGAGTATATCTGTCTTTCAATTCGAGATAGCTCCAATTTTGTCTTGCTCTCGAATTTTCCTGCCCGATTGACTATATCTGTGTTCAAAAACTTCCCAGACGAAAGCATACCCACTACTCTGCGTAGCGATGCTGTTTGCTTTTCGATGTCATCTATCGTGTTATAATAAGAGAAGACAAGCCCATACACTTCTATAGGATTTTTTGCATCTCTTATATATGGATGCAGTATCGGAGCGAAATCCGTCTCATGCGCCATCTTGGCTAGCATCACGCTGAATTTATCCTTTAATCCAAGTTCCATTAACGTTATTTCAGCAGCGCATGCGTATTCGTTCTCCCCCACAATCGCAAGGTCGCATATTCGTGCTATGTCGCGAATCTGGTTTTTCTTCCAGTGATGGTGGTCGAACCAAAATACCTTGCCCCCTCTCTTCCTAATATGCAATACAAGGTGTTTGAATGGAGACACTTGCCTGTCATTCATCCCTGTGTCTGCAACGAATACAATGCTTTTTCGTCCTGACATCCTAACTATATTCTCTATGGCATAATTCAATTTCTTTTCTCCATAGTCTAGAAAAAATATATTTTTAAGGGGGACGTAATATTTCCTCATTATCAGTGCTGCACTTCCTAATCCATCAAGGTCGTTCCCATGTGTGAGTACAAAAATCTGGTAATCCATGCATCTGTTTAGAATACAGAAACAATTTAATATAATGTGGAGATTAACGAACCAGGTAGTAAACTTAATATACGGCCAAACAAGACATAATACGGTCATTTTGGGCAGTAACTTTAAACAAATTGCAAGCAAGACTGCGACAGCCACGTTTGCGGCGCTGATTATTTCTGCCGGCAGTGCTCATGCAGCTGTCATTGGTAACGCTCCGATAGTGTATCCATCCCGCAGCAGCATCTCCTTTGAGGTATCTTGGAAATGGAGAGTAGGCAATAAATTCAGCAGCGGATGTGTAGTGCTGGGCGCCCAGCATATAACCGCACCTGCCATTCCCGCAATAGGCCTAAGCCAACATGCTTCAAATATCAACAAAAAACCAGAAGATACATCGTCTATCCAAAATATACCAATGCTAAGGCACATACTGCCTAAGATATTTAGGTGCGACAGAAAATGAAAGCCTCCTTTGAGCTTCTCTTAGCTCCAGGTTTAAAAATTCGCTAATTGTTACCCAGATAATAGAGAAGAATGCCTACTTGGGGGAAGTAGGCATCCTTATTTCCTTACTGTGGGGGTGATACAATTAGCGTGTTGGTCGTCTTGCCAGTATCAATCTTGTAATAAACCGTGTGCCCGAGCTGGTACCTGTTTACCAATTTCTTCTCCTCAAGTTTCTTTAGCCTCGCACATGCGGCGTTCTTTCCTTTGTAATTCATGAACTTCGATATATCCTCGGCGCAAGCCATCTCGTTGTGCCTTGTCTGCAAGAAGTTCACTATCTTTGCATCAACGTGTGAAAGACCTATCTCACTGCCCTGTTCTGCGGGCTTCATTGCAAACTGTTCAGACTCCATCTCAGGCTCCATGTCATACCTAAGGTCTTCCTCGAGCCTCTTTAGCTGTTCCATCATGCCCATCAATATCTTATCCGTCCTCTCATTTTGCAAAAGCATGACATTTATCAAAGTTTTCGCATCTACGTCTTCTGTCTTTAGATTCCCGCTTTTCTCGGTAATCTTCTTCATCTCGGTGATCTCGTCTTTCATCCTGCTGATCTCCCTGCTTATTTCCTTAGGGTTTTTGGATGCCATACGATACACTTTTCGTTCAATCATGATTCTATTCCAAACCTATCATGAAACAATCATGATTGAATCACATATCCAGTGAAGCTTCTGGTATTTAAATATATCGCAATTTCACGGAACTTCCGTTCCAAAAAGCAGAGGATATGACGTCGAAGAATCTCTATTTCGGCACCAAGCCACCGTCTGTATCTACCCTAATTTCCCGTAAGGTATTAAATACCCATGCTTCCCGGTGCCTCTCATGCCGGCTCAACGGCTATTCCGTAAGAATCAATGATCCTGCTAGCAATTATCTACCAAATGCTCCGAGAGGGGTATTTTGAACAAATAGTGTGTACCCGACGACAAATAATAAAGCATCAGAATCCAAAATTTCTGCAAAGATATTTAATTTATCAAGTTCCTAATCCCTACAAGTCATCGCGTGGTTAAATGCAACAACTTCTTATACCAAAAGAGCGCACTAAGCTCTTGCTAAAAGACCCTAAGGCTCTCGCCCGCCTTGAAGAAAAATTGAGGTGCAAGGTCGCAATAAACGGCGAAAATGAAGTTACTATAGACGGGGAAGCATATGACGAATATAATGCAAGAAACGTGATGACTGCGTTTGGAAGGGGGTTCGATACTGGGATTGCCCTAAAACTATTACAGGACGACATGTTTTTCACCTCCATAAACTTAAAGGACGAATTCAAGAATCCAAAGAGCATACATAGAATAAAGGCAAGATTGATCGGCCTGGATGGAAAGACAAAGACGTATGTAGAGGAAGTGAGCGGGGTAAGCATAAGCATATATGGAAATACTATAAGCTTCATAGGCAATGTGGAAGACATAAAGATTGCAAATGCCGCAGTGGACGTCCTACTGGAGGGCGGGACACATAAGAAGGCATATACTATAATGGAAAAGATGAGGCGCAAATCAAGAATCTTGATATGAGTGGTGTAAATGGCGGAAACAAAGGATGCTGATGCGATATTCAAAAACTTCAAGGAACACTCAATAGCAGAGTTCTTCAAGAAAAACAGGCAGATGCTTGGTTATGCGGGCAAGGTCAGATCACTCACTACGATAATACATGAGTATGTCACCAATTCACTTGACGCATGCGAAGAAGCAGGCATACTGCCTGACATATCTGTTGAGATAAAAGAAGTCGGCGAAGAGAAGTACCAGATAACCGTAAGTGATAATGGGCCAGGAATACCAAAGGCCATGGCTGGCAAGGCACTTGCAACAATACTTGCCGGAACCAAGTTCAATAGGCATATGCAGCAAAGAGGCCAGCAAGGCATAGGTGCTGCAAGCTGCACCCTCTACGCACTGATAACTACAAATAAGCCTATACACATCAAATCAGGAACGGGCAAGGATGCGTATGAATGTGACATAGGCGTAGATGTGAAGTCCAACAAGCCTATTGTCACAAACATGTCTACGCTGGAAAAGGGTTCTATAGTAGGAGTATCGATAAACGGTGAATTCGGAGAGATCAAATATGAAAATAGCGACCATGGGGTCTATGAATATCTGAAAAGAACTGCATTGTCAAACCCCCATATAAGTATAAAGCTCAAGGAACCGACAGGTAATGAAGTGTCATTTCCGCGTCACACGCAAGTCCTGCCAAAGAGACCCAAGCAAATAAAACCGCACCCTCTGGGTCTAACGACAAACGATTTAGTGGATTTTGCGCAGTATTCTACAAGCAACAAGCTCTCGTCGTTCTTGATTGACACTTTCTCAAGGGTCACATACAATAAGATAGACGAGCTAAAAACAATTGCCCCAAACATAAACTTCGATTCTGATCCAAAGAAGATAAGCTGGGCAGATGCAGAAGAATTAATCAGGTCATTTAAGAAAATAAAATGGATATCTCCTGAGATGGATGCACTTTCAATAATCGGCGAAGAACAGCTCAAGGTGGCTGTGAAGAACATACTCGATCCAGAATTCTCCCAAATAATAGAGCGCAAGCCCAAAGTGTTTAGGGGAGGAGTGCCTTTTGTTGTAGAAGCGGGCATAGCATTCGGGGGAGGCGCAGGCAAACAGGGCAAGGAAGTAGTAGGGGGAAATATACTAAGGTTCGCAAATAAGGTACCTTTGCTCTTTGATAGCACAAACTGCGCCATAACCGAAGCCGTCAGGAACGTGCAGTGGAAGAGGTATGGAATAAACAATTTCGATGAGGAGCCAATAAGCGTCATAGTCAATGTCTCATCTGTCTATGTACCTTATTCAGGCGTAGGCAAGCAGGCAGTGTCGCAGGAAGAGGAGATAATAGAAGAGATAAAACTCGCCGTGCAAGATGCAGCAAGAGGCCTCCAAAAATATGTAAGCCACATCCGAAACAGAAACATGCAGGAATCCAAGTATAAAACTATAATGAGATACATAAATCAGCTATCAGGGGATCTAAGCGAACTTACTGGGGCAAAGAAAGAGAAAATAGAATCATCTCTAAATGCCATAATAAAGAACAAGTACAAATCCGTATTCGATGACGATACAAAATCCGAAGAGGTTCAGGAGGACGCAAACACACCAGAAGGCCTAGAAGATTAAGGCTCCCAAGTTATCTGTGTCAATGAGCTTTACGTACTCATAATATATGCTCATCTTAATTATTTCAACATCTTTTCCATAAGAATTGTAGAGTTTTTCTAGGAATGAAATGCGGTCGTCCTCGCTGAGGAATACCAGGAAGTTTCTATACGTCTTAGATATCTTCAACCCCTTGAAATCCTTGTTCTCGGAGCATATAGTCACATATGCTTGCACTCCGCTTCGCGTGATTATCATATCGGCAACATCTGTCTTATCAAGGTCCGTGAACGGCATCCCGTTTGAAACGCAGTAGTCTCTTAGCCGCCTAAATATCGTAAGATATGTTGCATCGTGTCCAGATTGTTCAGTCCAGATCCTAGGCACGTAGTAATCTCCAATTTCGAAGATATCTCCGCTAGCCTTTAATTTATCCATAATCGCCATGGTGTTCCGGGAAGTTATTGCTATCGGCATGTTGTTTTGCTTAACGTTCTCACTTATACCGCTCTTTATCTCATCTACCGTCAGTGGCATATACTTCCATCTGTAGTAAAAATTGACCTTCTCAAATATTCCAAGTAGTTCCTCTTTGTCAATTTCGATCCTTATTTTATCTATGTGCCTGAAATCCTGCACGTCTATATAAAACTCATCCCTGTCAGGCGTCTTTGCGAGCAGGTTTATTATCACAACAAGAATTATTGCTATTGCAAATTCCACATATATTGGCGGTATGCTTGATATTATTTCGTTGTAGTATTGATGATAGTAATAGTTGGTCCCAAACATGGTTATAGTAAATGTTTCATTTCCGTAAGGAACAACAGTCCCTTGTGGGAGGACATAACGTATGACACCTTGGTTTATGGTGCCATTTTGCTGGAATGCATTATTTATCTTTATCGAATATCCAACGTTGTTTATCTTTCGGCCCGCACTTGAAACATCGAAATTAAATTTCCCGGAAGAAAAATCAGAATAATTCTCAGTTATTGAGATGTTCGATATGTCCATCGCCGCTCCGGATATATAACTTCCGTTAAGATTGGAGAGAGTTATCAGATAATAGCCTGGAGGAAGCGGCTGGTCAATGCCTTTGTCAAATGAATTTAATCCTACAGATATATTGAAATGCCCAAGTCCGAAATTAAATATATTGGTATAATTTAAGTTATAGAATGTTATCACTGGCTCTATCTCCCTGCTCGATGCAGTATTTACCGTCATCATAAGAGTGAAGTTTTGTCCGTCAGCTATCCTATTTGGTATGCCAAGCGTACCATTGTCATCAAATCTTATTTGGAAGGAAAGGGATTTCCCAATGCTTGACGTACTATTATGGGCAAGCGTTGTCAGGAAAGGATAGGCGCTATTAACCTCCTGTGAAAAATTAAGCGACGAAGTGTTAAATGACGTGTTCAAAGTGAGCATGCTCGTTCTGCCTGCATAAACTGGGCTCACTGTCTTGTTCACGTTGTAGTAGGCGTATGACGGAATCCAGAACCTTGAGAAGAGAACCCTGGCTATATCGCTTGCTATTTGGCCTGTGTTGTTGTAAACGTTATTTTCGAAATTCGGGAATGCTATTATGGTCCCATTGTGCGACCTAACATAATTAAGCCTGCTGAATGTATGCCCATTCGTGAAGTTGAATAGGGGTTTACTGAAGTGAAGTCCAAGATAATTGGTGCTGTTAGGGAAATATTCCTGGCTTGCATTTATCCCATACAATCCGAAGTCATTGAGCGTTTTTGTGTAATTTGTATACACGACTCCCCCTGGTCCAACGCTGTTGGTGAAATTATCTCCAATATAAATTACTGTGTCTCCCCTGTCTAAGAGCGTAAGTATCGTTGTGCTCTGAGAGGCACCGGGAAGCAGAACTATGGGTATTAGGCCGGATGGTATGATGACAATTGATCCATTGACCACGCTTCCGAGCTGGCTGTAATTTATGTAAGAGAGACTGCTCTGATTGTACATAAGGCCGTAATAGTACATATACTGGGTCAGATTCTGATATATCCCTGCCTCATTTAAGCACCTATAGCAGTAGTCCCCAACATTTAGTAGATATACCCTAGATATCGGGTTTTTGGAATACATATTAAAGCTGAAATTGGCGCTTGATGCGTTGTATATGCCATAGTAGAAATATGCATATCCTACGTAACTTCTCGAATTGTTATAAGTAAATCCTGCGCTTTTTATTCCTATTAGGCTTAGTCCGAGTTTTCCTGTTGTAGCCGAAGTGTTGCCCTGTTGTAGCCCTTTGAGTGAATTCAGCTGATTTTCCACAGATAGGAATATCAGTCCCAATATCACTAGCGAAATCACTACTATAATTGCAATCTTGCTCAGATCGCTATTGAAATTTACCATATAAACATTAAACCAAAAATTTAAGCTTCCTTGTTCTTGAAAATATATTTGTCGAATATATTCTGCATGAATCTGGAGAATACGTTAGTGCTTTCCTTCGTGCGTTTGAGAAGTATGTACGATCTCACATTGCGCACTTTCTTGTTTATGTGAACGTAATACACCATTATCATCAGCTCTTGAGCTCTATGTATCCAAGGGACACCATCTTATCTAGCACCTGTTCGACTCTAGGCGGCGGCATCTTGTACGTCTTTGCAAATTCATTGATGTCTATTGAGTTTACATGGGCTTCTATCCAGTCCTGTATCATGACCATTATTGCATCGTCAGAGTATATCTGCAGTGCATCTAGTTGCAGCCTAAGCTGCTTCATGGAATCGTTCAACTGCGTAGTTTGTATCGTAAGGTTCCTATTCGAGGCACTGAGCTCAAAATTCAGCTTCTTTATCTCTCTGTATTCAGAGACCAAAGAATCATACTTGTTGAATATGCTGCTATAGCTTTGCGAGAGCCCGGTCACTACTTTATCTATGGCTGAGTCCACATTCTGGAAGAATTCAACTTCACTTATTGAAAAGTCAGTAGATATCATAGAAAGTATTGAAATGAGGTTCCTTATCACAACGAGCCTGCGCATGCTCTCACTCGTGTCAGGCGCTATTGAATACGTAATGCTCACTGCGTCCTGCTTGAACTTTATTATATAGAAAAGGAATGGATTCTTCTTTATGTTACGGCTTTCAACCATCACTATATCTAGTTCACCGTCTACTATCTTGCTCTCGAAGAATGGCAGCGTTCCGACTTTGGCAGCAATGCTCTCCAATGAAGTCAATAGCTTCCCCGGAAATCTGGATTCCTCAACTTTAGGTACAATCTCCTCGTCTTCTGGCAAGATAACACTCCCTAAAAAATAGGGTATTTAACTTAATATATATATGTTTTCAATCTGAAAAATGCAATTACCTTCCGCCCCCTCTTGCGCTATCAACGTCCAGATCAGGAACATAGTTGAAGAATGCAAATAGGTATAGCAACACCACCATGAATATTGCGAACGCCAAACTAATTACGGTCATTTTGGCTATCAAAATGAGGACTGCGAATATCAACCCCAATGCAAGATAAAGCCTTTTTCTTGAGTCAAAACGCTTCTTTGAAGCGCTGTATTTTTTGTAGCAGTCCCTGCAGACTACGAGTTTATTGTTGCTCTTTGCGCCTGTTATCTTGGTTTTGATCCATCTAATGCCCTCTATGACGCGATCGTTGCGTATCCCTATGCCCTTCTTTTCATTGCCGCACACGATGCAATATGTCTTTTGTCTTCCATCCATCTAATCTACCGTATGTCTAAATCCACTACTTTTCCAAATGTCTCATTGATCTTTTCTTCGTCTAGCATATCTAGTATATTCGTTATGGTTACGTCATCTATCCCTATCTTCCTCAACACATTCTTAATCTCATCTTGCTTAAGTCCCATTCTTTGCAGAATACCAGAAAATGCAACGGCATTCACATGCTTGTGGGATTTATTCAATGTGCTTTCCATCTGGTTTATGCTTTTCTCTCCAACTCCAAGCAGTGTGAGTATCTTCCTAAGAGCTATCCTATTGACTGCAAACGTTTCTCCCAAATCAACTACCCATTAAGAACCTTCAGCATTACAGTTTCGCTTATCCCAAGGCTCCTCAACAGCTTTATTATTATGTCCCTGTTAACTCCCTGCTTCGTAAGCACTCCAACAAATACGCGTATGTCGCTTATTCTGTTTTGCTTATCAAGCGCACTGAACACCATATCTATGGTTTTTGACCCTATATTATTTTCTATCATCTTGCTCTTTAGCTCGACTTTCTCAAAGTAGTAATCTCTCTTTATCGATAGGTCTGAAAGCTCGCTTTGTGTAAGTATCTCACCTACGCTTAGAGTGTACGAATCCAAAGGAACCTCCCCTATTATCTTGTCCACTATGAATACCTCCGGGAACTGCACAGAGGTTTGGAAAGACATATCTACTGCCGCCTGCCCTACCCCGAATGCTGCAATCTCATTTCGTATAAAGCTTGAAAAGTTTAACGATCCTTGTAGATAATCAAGGAACTTTTCGAATTTTATCCTTAGCAGTATTGTCGTGCCTACATTTGAGAGTATGGCCTCGTTTATGTCTGTAGGATTCTGTGATGCGACTATAAGCCCGAATTGGTATTTTCTACCTTCTCTCACTACCATAATTGCATCGCTTCTATCATCGCTTGCAACTTTCCACGCTTCGTCAAGCACTACTATCGCCTTAAGCCCCTTTGTAGCGCTCCATCCCTCCATTCTCATCTTCTCTTTTAGAGATTGGAGAATGAACAAGGCTGCAAGAGCCCTGAACTTTTCATCAGGCAAGCTCGAAAGGTCGAGGTCAACGAGTCCTGAAGATGCAAGTTTTCCTAAATCTATCGTGCTCTTCTTTGCAAAATAATCCTGTCCCTCCCTTGCAAATTGCCTTAGCCTATAAAGGGCATTCTCTAGCTCTGCAGGATAGGAGTACGTGCCCTCCTGCAGTTTCTCTTCAAGCAGGTATATCACATCCTTGAGCGTTGGCGCATCCTTATTATCTGTAGGCGCTTCGGCAAGGTTGAATCCAGCATTTAAATATGCCTGCTCAACAGCTTCCCCCGTGAGCCTCCTTTGTTCAGGGTAGCTTGCAATATCTGTCAGTATTTCAAATGACGTTATTATCTGTTTGACCCTGTCAAGAGGCTTCATACCCGAGAGGTCCATAATATTGAGATAATCTCCTTTTGCAAAAGATACTACCTTGCCACCAGATTGCTTTACCCATGCCTTATACTCTCCTGCCCAATCAACTATCACTGCATTAGTGTTCCATACAAGGCTCGCTCTTAGAAGGAACGTTTTCACGAAGAAGCTCTTACCAGACCCTGTTATACCTACGATGGCAACATGGGGGTTGGTAAGATTGTCAAAAGTCCACGAGAATGGGGCGTTGAATATCTTCGTGACCCCAATGAATATAGAATTTAGCGGGTCATTTATTAGGAACTCAAAAGGCGGTTCCGGAGGCCTTGTTATGAACACTCTCTTAGCTAGTTCATTGTTCATAACTCGCTGGAACCTGACAAGTGTCATAAAATCACTAATATACCTCAACAAATCTATTTATATCAATCAAGACTGCTCATGGAAAACCTTCTTCATCGCCTCTATGTTCGATGGAATTGCATAATTAAATTTGAAGAGCAAATATACCTCCCTGCCAACAACTCTCGCTATGCTAAGGTTGAAGCTGTTGAACACCGTTTCCATTTGATGAATCTGGTCGTCAAGTGCATCCATAGCTGCCTTCTCGCTGACTCCAAATGCTGTTGTCTCAATGTACATTATCGTATTTATCGGCCTTTCTCCAGTAGATAGTTTGTCTATTCGCGATTCCAGTATATTGATCCTCCTCTGAAAATCATCTATTGCCATCTGGCTAGGATTTCCCGTCATCATCTCCTTGGACATCTGAAATTCAAGAGCCCCTCTGCGTGCATCCAGGTCATCCCTATACTGCTGTATATCCTCAGCAGCCGAGATTAGGTGGTATTTGAATGGAAACTTGACATTCATCACAATTCTCTCCCACCTCTCGGGTCCTTCTGCCTTATTTGAAGATTCATCATTCTCAGGCCTCTCTGCAGAAAAAACATAGTTGTATATGTTTGCCGTGAGGTATCCTTGTGCGTAATAGATCCCGTTTGCGTTCTTTATTATGCATGTTTGCGCAGGCGGGATGTAATAGTTCTTCGCCGGAACTATCCTTAACTTGAATAGCTTAGTTACAAGCGGGAATACAAGGAAATCTGCATAATTTATTATAAGTATCAAAATCCACGAACATGCGACAAGCAGGAAACCAAGTGTGGCAAATGCGCCAAGCCCTCCAAGTCCAAATATCGCTATTGTCCCTACCAGGAACGTGGCAGCTATATAAAATATCGTCTCCTCGTCCATGCCTACACCCCTCCCTCGCTTAGCGTTTTCTGTTTTATCTGCTCTGTTATTGTCGAGAGCGGAATCGAGTAGTCCGGTTCCATAAACAGCAGCATCTCCTCCCCAGAGACTATATTCGGAGTGACTCCAAGTATCGCACCTATTCCTGCTACTGCCTCATCTGCATATTGAAGTGCGAGGTTTACCGCTTCCTCGTTTGTTCCTCCTTCTGCAGTGACAACAACATAAGACACCAGCGAGTAAGATTGCGTCTTTATTATGTTGTCGTACATGTTGTGCCACATAGTAAGTTCTCCCTTCGCCCTATCAACCTCCTCGTGCTTTGCGTCTTTGTTTAGTTCTATGCTCCTGAACTTCTCCTCTGACTCATTAAGCTTGTCCTTAATCTTATCCACATAGCCATCCTTGTTTATTATATAAAATTGTGACGTAAACCTTACTGGGTTCTTGCTCACGGTTACCAAATTACCAAAGACCTTAGCAAATGCCTCTTTCTCCTGGTCAAGCATCTCTGTAGCCGATTTGTATATTGGTATCTTTATGTACACACTTGCAAATATGGCGTCGGCATCCCTAATTATTATCGCGTTATTCGATGGTGCAAATATGAATGGGTCGTCAAGGTTCAATTCTACAACGCCTTTCTTGTTCCTGAGTATCGGGAGCATTATGTAGGAATAGAATCTTACCGAGAATGCAAGTACGTCAAAAAAGAGCCCCACTACAAGCAGCAGTATCTTCCACACTGGCGATATTGGAAGCACATCTACAAATACCATGAACAACAGCGACACTGATATGAAAATGACAAACAGCAAGGTTCGCAAATCGAGGGAAGCCAAAACATCACACTTATGGATATCTCATAATGAAATTATAATAAGCTTAATATTCTCGTAGTGCTCTGGCTCATCCCTCCAATAAAGTCAGACATTGTTAGTATAAGTGCGTACGTAAGCGCTATTATCAGGTCAGGGAAGAAGAATACCGATATCCAGTAGCCTCCTAAGTCCGAACCTATGTTGCTAAATGCCTCTGCAAGCGCCCCGCTTGGGGTTGCTGCATTGACCTGTGCACCGCTGCCCTGTCCGTAATTTTGAAGCGCCGAATTTTGGGAGTTGAGCTGCTGCAACGAGCTTTGGTTGGTAAAGAAATATGCCACCGAGAATAGTATTGGCATGACCATATAAAATCCGATTGCTGTAGCCATGAGCATCCCTCCAACCCCTCGAGTCGGCAAGAAAGCCCGGAAAATTATTCCGGGAATTAGGAATACGGGTATGGCTGCATACATCGCAAACATGATCAGATAAAATTCTATGTGCAGTACAATTAGGGATCCTGTAAGTATCTCCCCTAACGCCTGCGCAGGCAATATCACCGTCTGCAAAAGTGCATCCCTTAGCGCAGCTGCAAATGTGTTTAGCGCATTGTTAGTAATGACATTCAAAACTCCGATGCTTCCCTTTATTGTTATGGCGGTGCTAAGGTAATACGAATCAACAACATATATGTTGAACATCGTGCCATCGAGCGTCTGTGTGCTTATTATCAGATTGTTTATGTAGTTAAGAGAGGTCATGTAAGGGTTCACCGGGCCCGTTATAAGGCTCGGTATTATTCCGAAAAGCGCTGCTGATACGGAAAGGAAGAAGACGACAATGAGCGCTGTAGCCATCGATTCGTATAATTCCCCAATCCCGTACTCCCTAAGCTTGGCGTTTCTTATCACTATGCCTAACATGAATAGGACTACTCCTATCATCACCGAAACAAGTATCACCGCAAATGCAACTGGTGCCCACTGCGACCACGCGCTTTGCGCAGCCTGATTCACATAGCTGCAATACCACGGAGCCGCCTGCTGAACCGCCTGAGAACTCAAGAAGCCCGAGCAAGACGAGGATGCAGGTGAAGCAAAGCCTGTACCTATGAGTGTGGCAAGCACAGCCGCAAATGCTACGTAAATAATCCTCATTTTATCATCTTTCATAATAGCCTGCCAACAAGGCTCATGAAGCTCATCCTCTCTCCGACTGCCTGTGAGAAGTCCACTATAAATGCGTCAAGTATAATGAAATTCAATATAGGTATAAAGAGCATTCCAGCATACATTAGGCCGATCGATTCAAGCAGGCCGTAAAATGTGCCTATGCCGCTCGTCGCAAATGCAGTGCCCAAAATCATATCTGCGCTTACAGATCCTGCAATTCCTGGGTTTGCCAGGCTGTTTATCATGGCTGCAAAAATAGCCTGGTAAAATTGCGTAAAATTCAATGAAACATTCGCCCAAACTGTAGACTCTACAGTGGTCACGAATCCATAGTTTATGCTTACCAGCAGTGGATAAATGAAACCAAGGCCTATACCAAAGGCGATCATAGCCCCTCCAAATGTCCTGGTTATCCCAAACATTCTAGATATCAATCCGATCGACATAAATATTGCAAATATCAGCGGAGCTGCAGACAACAAGATTAGTTGTATCTGATTCACTATCTGGAGCACGTAAATGCTGCTAAGCATCAAATTCAGAGATTGCCCAAACGCTACGGGCATCATAACCGATGCACCTATCTTTGCAACCCCAAATTTGTTCTCGAAACCCAGTTGTGGCCAAAATGAAAGCAGCGCAAAGCCACTAAAGAATGCTTTGTTAAGTATGTCATAGCTGTTGTAGTTGAAGTTGTACATATCGCAAAGGGCAATGGAGTATATATTATTCGGAGCAGGCACATAGACGCCGTTTATCGTCTGCGCGCTGCTGCAGAATGTCGGCAGCAGCCCATATTGATTGTATATATTCGTCGGATTATATGAACATGTAGCCGTAGCAAATCCTGCAAATATGATGATAAATATTATCGAAATGAATACGTCAAATATCTTTATCTTGACCCACGTCTTTATATCGTTCCTGCCAAAGAGCGGGCTTAGCACGTAGAAAAGCGCAAGCACTGCAATGACTGCCAGCGCTATTGCCATCACTGCAGGAAACCATCCTGTGTACGGCGCTGAAAGAAATCCGTTTATGCTGCTTGTGCAAGCGTCCATCATCAAATAAACCTCCTAAGCAAGTTGTTGCTCGTCATCGACGGAGCTCCAAGAACATCGCTAAGTGCTTCCATCAAATCAAAAGATACCATAAGAGCTATTATGAATCCTATCATCTGCAGTATCGTGCCCATGGAAAACGCGATATCGGAGCTAATTATTGTATATGGGACTGTATTGATAAAGTTCAATGACACCACTCCAGTTATAAGGGTGAAAAATGTGTTTATTGAATCTATGTTTCCGCTCCCCGCGCTCAGGTTGTATATGGAAGGGCTGCTATTAATAAGTGAGAACGGGTAGAGTATGGCTGGCATGACTATGTAAAAAGCTATGAACAGTGCAAGGAAGGCTCCTCCGGCCGCCCTGGTCCACGGGAAAGACCTAAGCAATATTCCAAGGTAGAGGAAGATGGGGAATAGGTAGTATATTATGAACAGCAATAGTACCATCCCTAAATTTACCAGCCCTATGAAGAACATCAAGCTAACAACTATCCCAAGTGCCTGCGGAATAATCAACAATCCAATAAGCGGAGAGAAGGAAAATCCCGGTACGTATGGTGCAATTCCCTGCCCTCCAGGTGCAAGACTAATTGAAAGCGTTCCAATGAAATTGAACAGTATCTCCTGCACATACACTACAATTATATGCAAACCTACTCCGAAGAGCGCACCCATGTAATTTGAACATAGTGCACTATACATCTGAGATGAAGTCGTAAGGCTGACTGCAGGCGCATTCACGTTAGGCACATTCGATAGTCCGGAGGCCAGCATGTTAGATACCAGCAACATGACGCTAAACACTGCAGTCATACCCCCTGCTATGACAACTATCAATATTACGTTCGCGAAACTCTCGAAATATTCTGTCTTTGCAAACTCCACCATTCCATTTATCCCAAGTGCCCTGCCTGTAGCGTAGACAAGCCCTATTACCGAAAGCACAGCAAGCACTATCACAAGCGCGATGCCAAGCAGGCCCGTATATGCTGACCAATCGTATTGCGAAGGGCTTATCCCATTTAAGCTGCTTCCTGTAGGTCCTATAATTGAAGGTCCATAAAGAAAATTGCAAAATCCCATTCCCGAAGGCGCTGCTGTTGGAGATGCTGCCCCAGTAAGGCCAAGCACGCACATAAATGCAATTGAAAGCACAAGCATTGTTCTTCTTGCACTGCGCATATTTTTGCGCAAGCTTCCTATAAGGTCAATGGCATCCATCTCTCTACACCAACTTCCCAAGTCCTATTATATCTGTATCTCCTCCAATTAGGCTAGATATCCCTTTGATTGCAACTAAGGCAATAAGTATGTTAATGAGCGGCATTATTACGCCTTCCACAGACATTACTGCATAAACATTTATTATATCAAAGAAAGTTTGCATCGCCTGCGGCGGTGTGCATGTTGTCGGCACGTATGGTACAGAACTCTCGTATCCAAGCCCTGTGCCAAGCAAATTTCCAAGTCCTGCTCCAAGTCCAGTAAGTGGTATGAGATAGTATGCAGCAAATAATCCCTCGCTCGGGAGTAAAATACCTGGCCAGCACCCGTCATAATTAATAACCTCGTCAAGCTTTGGGTATACGAATGCATTGAACTCGTACGTCATTGAATTTGCCGTGTCCGGCTTGTAGCTTACGATGGCGCTCCCAACATCTATAGGATAATGACTTGTAGGCAATTCATTTATGTTAAGGTCGCTGAAAGTATTGCTACTAGTTCCAGTGCCCAGGAAGTTAATGGCCCCGGCATTCAAGAACGTCGCAGGTATCTGGTTTGCAGGTATGCCTATGGGGATTAAGGAATTGCTGTTAAGCGCTGCGTATTCAAACATGAAAACTATCGGGTATATCACTACTGCCGCAACTGCTATTGCAATTAACAATCCGCCTATCCTCCTTCCGTATATTGTGGCTCTAAGTATAAGTCCTCCTGCAAGTAAGAATGGCCAGGCATAGAGCATCAATACTATCATTATCAGTTGCATTATGTCCATCTCGAACATGAATAGCGACTGTGTCTGGAGAGGCGTGATGGCGGCTGATGTGATGAAAGAATATCCATAAAGCGGAATGTAGGAGTATTCGATGCGCAGCGCCGGAGCGCTGCCCGCAACGCACGAATCAGGGCCACATATTTCTGACCCTGCGCTAAATGAGGTAAGGAAGCCTATCCAGTTGCTAAATACGTATAGCGAGTTCATGTTGCCGATGCTCTGGTTTGTAACATTTGCCTCTATTGCATACACCGAACCAAGGCCGTAATCTATGTTCGCAGTTATATCCGATCCTACAGAGCCTGCATACTCAATGATATTATTGCATACTACCTGGGTCGGGGAACTACCTGCGTTCGGTCCGTTTGGCGAAACCGGGACCCCTGCATCGCTACTTTGGGAGAACTGAGAATTCAGAAGGATAACTTGTGATCCGGCAAGCGTATTGCATATATTCTGAGTCGTGGATTGGGGAATTACCAGTATGAATAACGAGCTTGCAAAAACCATCGCTGCAAGTATGATTATTACCATTATTCCTGTGCCTATAGCCTGCCCAAATTCATATACTGCAGTGTCGCGCATTTTTTTGCTGTTTATCACGACCCCCGCCATGTAATAGAGCGCAACTATCATCATCGATGCGGTAAGTGCAACGAAGACGATGGGCAACCAATTGGTCAATGTGCTATAGCTTGTTATGAACTGCAAGGCAATAGCGATGATGTGGAAATTCGATAAAAATATTTCGTGCATTCAATAATCACCTACCAAAATGGCCCAGAGACAAATAGCGCATTCACTCTTGCTATTGACTTCATCAGCGCTACTGCAAACCCGAGAGTTATAACATAATCCAGGGCTATTAGTATCGTAGATTGGAACATATACTGTGCTACTTGGTTTGTGTAATTCGCTACTACTCCTGGGGCGTATATTATCTGCATCAGGCTTTGGAAGTTGAATCCTGAAAACAGGAACTGCCCTCCGGTAAATATGTTAGTGAATGTTGAGTACCCTCCGCCCCCTATGAACCCGTTGCTTATTGTATTGGTACTGGTTTGAAGCAAGCTGTTTATCACCAATGTATTTTCAGTGTATTGTCCAAGATACCCAACATATGGATTACAGCTTCCGCTTGCCGAGGTCATAGGGGGGATGCAGTATGCCCATGATACTATGTAGCTGTCTAGCACTATTGTGAGCGGAAGTATGAAGTAGAAAGCTATTGCTATGGCAAGCAGCGTATCGGATGTATCCCTAAGCTTTGGTCCCATAAATGGAAGGAGCCTCATCACTATGCTTAGCGGCACAATCAAAGTAAGCGAGGCGTACTGCACCAAAGGCAGCATAAGGAACACTATTAGCAACGAGGCAAATGATATTATCACAAGATCTGTATATGCTCCAGATAAGACTGATGCATAAGAATTGTAGAGGTTGGCAAGGTTCGCAGACGGGCCTACGCTAAAACCCCAACCTCCTAAGAGAGCTCCGATCTTGCCTGCTCCAGGAATGAGTGAGGGCAACGCAGTTGCCGCGCTTGAAAAGGGAAGCACTAAAGAATCCGAAAAGAACTTCACAACCAAACCTACTGTAGTATACTGTATGCTTGTAGAATACATTGCTCCAACAAGCCCAAATCCGTTGGCAAATAGCAAATTGCCTATATAAAACTGGGCGAATGCAAACGGGGCAAGTGTGCTTCCGGTTATCTGCTGCGACATGGAGCTCCCTATAGTGCATGTTATCTCTGAAAATGCGATAAGTGCAAATATTATTACTAATCCAAGCAGTGCCTGCACGGCTTCAGCCTTTGCAAGTTGCTTCAATTTCTCTCTAAATGACGAAGTAAGCGTGTTACCAAGTGCATACATCATAGCCGATATGACAAATGCGACGAGTACTATAAGTGCGCTTATGCCGACCCACTGCTGCTGGAAAAGCCCGGATCCGCCTCCCAGAGCGCACGTCTGCGAAACCGCGGATGCAACAGTTGTAAAAATGAAATCGCCAAACATAATTTACACCAATTTCATTCTCTTCCCAAGTCCAAGTCTAACTGACCCTCCAAGCGCAGTGGCTATTGCCCTAACTACTGGCACAGTTATCGCCAAATCAAGAATAAAGAGCAGGAACTGTATAATAACGTAAATGTTGTATCCCATCACCACATTTATCATCGTAAATATGTTGACCATGCTCGTAAGAACCGCATACCACGCAATCAAGTTCGAAACCACCTGTCCGATTATGCTGTTAAACAGATCTATAAGTCCATCAAAGAACCAATTTCCAGTGGAAGCATACGTCGCATTTGGTACCTGCAAGAGCGCAGGGCCTACAACGTTGCTTACGTTCTGGTTGAATATCACAAGTACTGCAGGGTATATTATCGCAATCCCTATCCCTATAGCTATTAGCGTCCCGCCTATCCCCCGAACAAACGGAAATGCCCTAAACACTAGCCCCATAGGTATGAGGATCGCAAGCCCAAGTATCACCATGTACGGCAAAATGAACGACTCAAGATTGATTATGTATATCACAGGGAGCGATATCACTACAAGAAGCTCGTTGAGCAGGTATGCAAAAGGATTGTTAATGATCGCCTTCACATTAAGGAAGAGCGTGGCAGCATAAGGATTGAAGTTTATTACGGATTCGTACACCAATTGCCACGGCGTGGGTATTGCAAGAGCATAATACACTTTTACCGATTGGAGCAATCCGACGCCGTTTGATATTGCAATCAGGAAGTTGAAGTTATTTGCCACGTTGTCTTGCACTTGGCATAAGTAACTGTTAGCGCCATTTGCAAGCATGTTAAAATCTCCAGCGCTCGATGCCACGGGCGCCTGCCCGCTCAGTATCACGGCAACGCTTCCAAGAAGAGAGAGTAGCGCGTATATTCCCACTAT
>JAKAON010000049.1 GCA_021812185.1 Microcaldota archaeon | reverse complement strand
CTTTGCCAGGGCCAGTAAGGTAGCAAAACAGGCCAAGTAATTTTCGCAAGGCGCATAAAGATCAATACACAAAAGTGATGAAATGGACAATATAATATCAGAACACTTCTCGTACCCCGCAACAAATGCGAACATAGAATCCTACATCGCAAGGCCGAAAACAGACAAGAGGCTTCCAGCAGTGATAATAATACATGAAATATTCGGCCTTGACCCTCATTTTGAAGATGTAGCAAGAAGATTTGCAAACGCAGGATATGTGGCCCTTGCCCCAGACCTCTTCAGCAGGCCGAATATGCCAGTGAGCAAGGCAGAGATAGCAAAGGGAATGCAATTTATGATGTCCATCCCGGTTGAAAAGCAAAGAGATCCAAATGCCCAAAAGGAAGCCCTGGACAAGCTCTCAGCAAGCGACAAGGCAGCAGTGCAAAAAACAATGGAGTGGCTAATGCACAGGGACTACACGCAGAACCTAGACGATCTCAAATCGGCTTTCAACTGGCTCTCGGACCAGAATTTCGTAAATCAAAAGAACATAGCCTCAATAGGGTTTTGCATGGGCGGAACGCTGTCCGGAAGGCTTGCTGCAGAAGGCGTGCCACTAGGTGCAGCTGTAATATTATACGGAGAGAATCCTCCTGCTGAGAAGATCCCAAACATCAAGTGCCCAATTCTGGGTCTCTATGGCGGAGAGGACCATCGGATAACTGGAGAAGTGCCTCAACTTGAAAATGAGATGAAGAAGGCAAACAAGGCATTCGAGTATCGAATATACAAAGGTGCACATCATGCATTCTTCAACGATACGCGGCCTCACCACAACAAGGAGGCCTCGCAAGAGGCATGGAAAGAGATAATGTCCTTCTTTGCTGCAAACCTAAATAAATCCTGAAGCGATACGATGGCAAGATTGCAGCGCAAAAGAGAGTGCCATGTGCACGGGACCAGAGTGCTTGTATACAAAAACACATCTGACCTATTCAAGGATGCGGCAAATGAGCTATTTGAAACTCTAAGGAGAAAACCAGACGCGAATATCGGGCTCGCCACCGGGGCGACATTCTTGCCTTTCTACAAATACGTATCGTCAAAATACAAAATTGCTCGCACGAGCTTTAGCAAGGCAAACACTTTCAATCTTGACGAATATGTCGGACTGGAAAGAAGCGATATGCATTCGTATTTCACATACATGCGCACAAACCTATTTTCAAAGATAGATATCGATCAAAAGAATGCAAACGTGCCAGACGGAAGTTCAAAGGATCCCAAGGCCGAAGCATCCAGATACGAGAGCAAGATATCGAGATTGGGCGGAATAGACCTGCAGTATTTGGGCATAGGCCAAAACGGCCACATAGGGTTCAATGAACCAGGGACGCCATTTGGATCAAAGACGCACGTGGTGAGGCTCTCCGCATCCACCATTAGGCAGAATTCAAAATACTTTGGCAATGGCAAGATGCCAAGATCCGCAATAACTATGGGGATCAAGACAATAAATAGCGCAAATAAGATTGTGGTAATTGCGGTAGGCAAGGCAAAGGCTAGCATAGTCAAGAAGGCACTTACCTGCAAACCAAACAAAAAGATCCCTGCATCATCTCTCAAGCGCAATGCAAACGTCACTTTCATGCTCGACAATAAGTCCGCATCCTTGCTAAAATAATATTGCCCCCTGAATGATCCGCCTAGCAAGAGCCTTGCTCTCGCTCTCAATCAATTTAAATAAAAATAAAAAAAGGAAAATGTAAGCCCAATGCTTACATTTTTGCAGCCATATGTCCTATCTTCACTAATGCGAAGCCTAGGATTGCCCACCACACCATGCCGCTTCCTACTGTTAATGCGACTAGGGTGACTCCCGCGATCATCGATGACTTTCCTGCATGCATCGCCAACTCGTCAGAGCTTGTCCTAAGGAAGGAGAAGCTCATCAAGAAGAGACCGACCGCGCTTACTACTGCCAGACCCACAACGAGCGGGTAGAATACTGCTCCAGCTCCGCCAAATACGGCGTTCGCCACTGGATTTCCAAGCCAGTTCCAGACTATGTATAGGTACACTAATGAACCCACCAAAGTCAGAATAAAGGCCCATGTCTTGCTTTCATTGTTCTTTGCCATGTTATTCACACTTAATATTACTCCTCTATCAATCTATTTAAACCTTTTTAAACCATAATTTTGGAACGTATTTCTCCAAACCATAAATCAAATATCTCCAATCAAATATCTCCATATACAATGACAAACACCTAATTTTTATGCATGTTTCATTTGTGCGTCACACGCAAACAAAGCCCATCCTTAAAAACATGTTGGCAATATCGACCTCCCAAGCCTAAGTCTCTCCTGCTTTTATATTAGAGCAACCAAATCATTAGTGATATCATGGTACAAAAATGCGCGTTATGCGGGTCTACGAAGAGCAAGGAGTATTTTGGCATAAATAAATCCAAAAAAAATGTAGTGTGTGTTGAATGTTTCAACAAACTCGACAAAGAGCACGGAGAACTTGCAAGGGGAGTGAAAGAAGCTAAAAAACAAGTTGCTGTCCTGGGCGCTGCTGCACAAAAGGGAGTAAAAACCTTCAAGGAAGAGCTTAACAAAAACAAGCTGTCCAAGAAAAATGCAAAATCACTCGAAAAAGAGCTATCCAAGCAGGAGAAATCGGTAAATAAAGGGCTAAGGGAACTCAAAAGGCAATTAAACAAGAGAAAATAAATGGGCAACTGCGCACTGCTTGGGAAGTAATAAAAATATCATCTCATAATAATTATCATGGCATCGCTAGAAATCGACAAATCTACTACTGCACTAGTAATCATAGATCTCCAAAAGGGGGTAGCCTCAATGGACAGGGCCCTTGCCCCTCATAGCGCATCTTCAGTTATCGCAAATGCGGCAAGGCTAGCCGAATCGTTTAGAAAGAACAACATGCCTGTTTTCTTGGTTCACGTCGAAATGTCGAATGCAGAAAGGCTAATAACTATAACCGATGACCAGGGATGGAACAATAACGACCTTCCGAAGGATTGGTCCGAATTTGTTCCAGAGCTAGGCCGCAAGGAATCAGACATAATAATAACCAAGAAGCAATGGGGCGCTTTTTACGGCACAGATCTCGAACTCCAGCTGCGAAGAAGAGGAATAAAGACGCTTGTGATGTCAGGAATATCTACAAACCACGGCGTCGAAAGCACATCGAGGTTCGCGTACGAGTACGGCTTCCAGCAGATATTCGCAGAGGATGCCATGACTTCGATGTCTGCCGAGATGCATAATGCCGCAATAAACATAGCATTCAAGAGGATGGGCAGGGTGAGGAGCACAGACGAGATACTCGGGGCGTTGCTGTAATCCTAAAGATATCTCACAAATCTAATGTGCTCAAAATAATTTCTAGAAACGAAAAGATGTATAGATGAAAATAATAGCAATATATGGCCCACCCGGCGTAGGAAAGCTCACTGTGGCAAAGGAATTGCAGAAGATTACCAAATACAAGCTCATGCACAACCACCTCGCTGCAGATCTCGTCGGATCCGTATTTGATCACGGCACCCCAACATATAGGAAAATGGTCGTCAAATACAGGACAGATATGCTTAAAGCAGCTGCAAAAGCCAAAGTAAACGGCGTCATATTCACCTTCATGTACCGCAATAATGCACGCACAAACTCTACTATCAAGAGCGCGACAAGGGCGCTTGCAAAACTTGGCGCACAAACGCACTTCGTCCAGCTTTACTGCAAGGAAAACACTCTATACAAAAGAGTTGTAAATATGGAAAGGAGAAAGTTCGAGAAGATAGTGGATGTCTCAGTGCTAAAACGCGCATACGGCAAGAATGCCTTCTTCGAAAAGCTCCCATTTGCCAAGTCCTTAAGCATAGACAATACGAATATGCCTGCCAAAAAAGCCGCAATGCTAATAGCAGGAGAGTTTGGTCTAAGCTAAAGCGCACTCACATAAAAAATTTATATTAAAGCATGTCTTATTTGATAGTATGGCGCAACAGAACTACTCGTCTGCATTTGCAAACGGAATATCACTGAGCATATTGCTGGCCATCATAGGGTTCATAGTGTCATATGCATCTGCATCATATGCAAATGTGCCATACCTGCAAATACTATCCGCATACAATGTCTCAGGATACATATTCGCAGTGTCCATACTAATATTTGCATTCGCCATAGGAAAAATCGTCTCAGGATATTTCGAATCAAACCCCTTGGTTCTCTCTTCACATCCAGTTACTCAATTTGCAAGATACTTGCTGGTTGCGCTAACATATGTCATCGGTATAGTTGCGGCATTCCATCTCATGGGCTTTCAGATAAGCAACATACTTGTAGGAAGCGCTGTGGGCGGGGTAATTTTGGGCCTTGCAATACAGTCAATAACTCCTGTAATACTGTCTGGAGTGATGGTGGCATCGTCAAAGACGCTCACAAACGGCGGCACATACGTTATCAAATCTCTTCTGCTCGGCTCGGAAAGCCCCATGCTATGCAAGGTTAAAAAAATAGGGTTTCTTTACACGGATCTCATGACCACGTATGGGATAGTAGAGCGCGTACCTAACACAATGCTTCTCTCCAATTCCACCTTTTCAAGGATAAAGTTCGGCGATGAGTACAGATATCAGACGGATGTGATAGGCCCGTCAAATACAAAGAAGGATTCGCAAGAGATAATGGAGAACGTGAAAAATTACTTCCGTTCAAAAGATAACAAGAAGAAATACAAGGTTCCGGAAATATACTTCTCCCAGAAACTCAACGGTTACAATGTATTCTCTTGCGTACTGCATTTCAATGACATAAACGAGTTCAACGATTTGATAAGCACCATAAACACCCTCTTCGACAGGGAGTTCAAGGCCTAGTCCTTCACTGTGCTTCCTCCATGCGGCTTTCCAAGCAGCACTCTTTCCATGTTCTTCACATCGTCATCAACGAAGTAGAGATTTATCTCGGATCTCTTTGCGAGTTTGCTTGCTACCAAGTCGAATATGAAATTTGATCCTGCAGTGCGTGCATCCGAGCGGAATGCTATCTCTATTAGCTGGTCATGGGTAAGCCTATCCAGTCTCTTTGCACCCTTCTCCTTAGGGTTCTTAGTATAAACATAGGATTCCCTGCTTACGTTGATTAGCCTTTTACAGTTGGTCGCCTCGCAGGCAAGCACCGCTATCGAATCGGTAGTTATCCCAGGCATCAAGCCTCCCAGCACAACAACACGATTCTCTATCAATGCTTCCTTTAGCTCATCAATATCCTTTATCTCCCTAGAATAAACATCAACATAATCCTTCAGGAAGTTCTTGAAAAGGAGCGTGTTTATCTTAGTGAATGCTATGCCTATCTCATCAAGTATCAAATTATTGGACACAACCTCCCTGGCATGCTCTATATACAGCCTGCTTGCATACCCTCCTCCTACCACTATCACAAATTTGTAA
>JAKAON010000048.1 GCA_021812185.1 Microcaldota archaeon | reverse complement strand
GATCTGCTACTGTAATTCCAAGGATCAGCCGAGAATACATCTCTGTATAGTTGGATGATCTCGTCTTTTTTGTGTTCTTCTATTTTGTTGCCGCTGTTATAATGTTTTACGGTGTGTTCTACTATATTATTCATTTCTTTTACACTTTTTGTAAACAAAACTTCATTTTTCACTTAATGATGTAAAAATTTATCAACACATACGCTTAAAAGCGTATGTTAAATTTCTTAATAGATATTTACAACATTTAACTTGTCTTACATATTCCTTTACAAGATATCTTTTTGGTGTTGAAATTCAATGGTCAAAATAAACATATTTGCCCATCCATAGTACGCATATTGTAATATATATCTGTTATCATATAATTTGAATATAAAATAGGGCTTTTTCGGTATTTTTTATAAAAAAAATGCAAAATAAACTCAAATCATTTATTTAAGGAATTTATATGGAAACGACTGTTGATCTTGCAAAAGAATTAATAAAATTTAATACTGAAAATCCACCTGCAGATACCAGAGCAATTTCAAAATTTATCGGTAATTTACTAGAAAACAAATCAATAAAATATAAATTATTGAACAATAAAAAGAGCGTATATTTAATTTCTGAAATCGGACAGGGGACCAAAAATATCGTACTATATGCTCATTCTGATGTCGTTGTAGCTGGAGACATTAAAAAATGGTCGTCAAATCCGTATTTGCCTAAAATAAAATCTGGAAGACTTTACGGACGCGGCTCTTCGGATATGAAAGGGGGCCTTGCTGCTGCAATATCTGCATTTATTGACCTATCCGAACATAAAAAAGAACTTAAGGGTAAATTACAACTGTTGATTTGTCCCGAAGAGGAGGATTACGATTCTACAAAACCTCTCTCAAAAATAATAAAACGCACAAATGCAACTGCGTGTATAATGGGCGAACCCCATTTTGATGACATAATAATAGGAGAAAAAGGGGAAATAGATGTAAAATTGAAGGCTTTTGGGTCAAGTTCGCACGGAAGCACTCCTGCATCTGGCATAGATGCAAATGTTATATTAGATAAGTTCATACACGAGCTCAAAGATGAAATAATACATCTAAATAAAAAAATTAATGTGCGCAAAGAATTCAGAAACTTCCTGAAATTTTCTACTATTGCAATATCTGATGAGTTTGCATTGAAAGGGAAGCAAAGAGAAAATTTTATTTCAAGCAATCCTGCAGGTAATATAACTATAAATGTTGGATACTACAAATCTGGCCGCAATTTTAATATCGTTCCAGACGAAGCAGAGGCCCACATGATAATAATGGTGCCTTATGGCATAGACTATACTTCAATTACTTCATTCATAAGTAACAACTCCAGAAAATATGGAAACAAAATCAAGATAGTGCAAATGGAAGGCAATAATGCAACATTAACAGACAAAAGCGAAAAATTGGTTTCTTCAATATCAAATGCATATAAATTTATAAAGAAAAAAGATCCTAAACTGGTTTTCGACACTGGCTCTACGGATGCTGTATTTTACAGAAAATTAAATGTCCCTACTGTGCTTTACGGTCCAGGATATTTTTTCAATGCACATACCTATAACGAATACGTTTCAATAAAAGAACTCGATCTATCAAGAGAGATATACAAAAAAACAATTCTGAATTATCTTTCATAATGCCTAAACATCAAGTACTACTTTTATCCTACAATAATCTTTTTTTTCAAAAACTTCAAGCTCGCTAGGGGTAACTGCCTTTACATCGAATTTCGCAAGGTACTCTTTTGTGTATTTGCAAATGACTGTGCATTTCGCTTCGTAAAGTTTATTTTTAAATGTTATTTTTTTTATTTTGAAGTCAAGAACCTGCATTCCGTCCGCATCTACTTCAGATAGTGCTTTTTGCAGGAGATACCATACAAGTTCTTTTTTGTTTTTTGCAGTTTCTGTTAAGGTAACTCTTTTTATTTTTCCATCTGCTTTCTGCATGGCTTTTATGTCAAACATCAAATTGAACATGGCCAAGCCCGCATTTTCTAGGGCTTCTTTGAAGGTTTTTCCGTAAGCGAAGAATGCGACGTCCGCAGTATGCGGAATATACTTAAATCGAATAGACATAATAGAACTTAAAAGGTAAATTTATATATATCGCTTCGCCAATAAACATATCCTATGACGATGAGAGTAACTGCTGATTTATGATGAAGCCCATTTCGACTGAGGATAAAATAATTACAATGGTACTGGTTTATGGATAATTTCCCTCCAAGAATAACTCCATTTATAATACTCTCAATCTCCATTGCACTGCTGCTCCTAAATAATCTGATATCAACTCCAATGTCAATATCGGATACCGACCCATCTACATACATCATCGTGCCGATGCTGATGCTAATTCCGTTTTCCCTGTTTATGTACAAGAGCAACATAAAAGCAAAAGTCGACAACAAAGATATTATTATCGGGATTTTTGGGTTTGCACTTTTCCTTGCAGGGTCAATATACATCAATTTCATATTTCCAGTGACCGCAGGAAGCTTTAAGGCAAATATGGTATTATTCCCGCTTGCTATAGGATCTTTTGCGGCAATCCTCTTCGGTATGGAAAACGTGCACAAGTTTTGGCCCATGATGCTATATTCTATATTTGCCTCTCCTGTGCTTCTAATGCCTCTGTTCAATGTGAATTTGCAGTTTTCAAGCCTTAACACACAAGTAATTTACCATTTACTCAACATCTTCTATCAGAATGTAAGCTACTCTGCTCCGATAACCATAAACTTCAACGGAACATTAATCGGCATAGGGGAGGCGTGCGCCGGAATAGGTGCAATTATAGCATTAGTCATGTTCATGCTCCCGATAGCATATTTTTATGATGGCAAAGCGAAACAGAAAGTGTACTGGCTTATCTCAGGCGTGATATTATTATTCGTCCTGAACTTAATTCGGATGCTCGGCATATCTGCACTTTGGATATATTACGGCATGGCCCAAGCTGCATCCTTTATCCACTTGTTCGCAGGTATCACCCTATTTTACTTGACTGTGTTAATAATTGTGATAAAAGCTGATAGCTACAATATATCTTATCCTGCAATGAAATCCAAAGAACGAAGAAGCATAAAAAGTGAAGTATCAAACTACACGATCTTTTGTTATGGGCTCGTCCTCGCACTTGGAATGGCGTATATTTATGCATCATCTCCCTTTGCAGATCTCCCTTACCTATCGCCCTTATCCCTTCAACATGCAGCTTCGAATAGCATAAATGCCCAACCATATCTAGCGAAATTATCAAGCATCGCGTCAAATCCTGGAATTTCAAATTACACTTTGCGTATTCAACCGATAAATTCTGCCTCGCTCGCACTTTTCGCAATCAATAATACTTTTAACTACAGCCGCCCCATAATAGTGATATTTGCAATAAACAACAATTATTCGGATAATTTCCTGCAAAGGACTGCAATAGTATCGAGTAACTATTATGTCGACCCAATGGGGAATTCGATATATCTATATAAAATTGATTCAAATGGCCACGGATTTTATCTTGCATATTCTCCAATATTGTTAAATTCTTCACAAACTGGCTCAAATGTTCTATACACATATGTCATAATGCCCGAAAACGTAACTGTAACAAATGCAAATTGCAACTATAACCGGCTAGATAGTTATGCATATTCTCTGTTCGGCGACTTTTATGGCAATGAATCCAACTTATCTCCCCAATTCTGCATTGCTGATTCTTTCATAAAAACTACTGGTTAGGTGCCTAAATGAGAAATGAATTTTCATCTGGAATAATCGTCTATAAACATTTTCCAGAAGGGCTAAAATTCCTCTTCCTAATAAAGCGCGACGAAAATTTAGACATGCCAAAAGGGCATATAGAGAAAGGCGAGAGCGAAATTGTTGCGGCAATGAGGGAAACAAAGGAGGAGTGCAACGCAATACCTACAATAGTGCCATTCTTCAAGAAACAAACACGCTATTTTTTCTATAACAATAAGAATAAAGTGCAGAAACATCTCACTATGTTCCTCGGAGAGTCAAAAGATGACAAAATAAGAATATCTCACGAACACAAAGGTTATGTGTGGCTAAATATGGCAGATGCCCTCAAACGCAGCAAGTACACGGCAACACGCGCATTCATATCTGACGCACATGAATATGTTCAAAAATTAGATCGTATGAAAAAGATAAATTCAGATTATTCCAATTTGCCTTCAAATTCAAGAAAATGGGATTTAAGTAGAAATTTCGTCCCAGGAGAAGGTCCGTTAAATGCCAAAGTTGTGCTCTTAGGTCAGGCCCCTGGCCAAAAAGAAGATGTTGCAGCACGCCCGTTTATCGGGAGAAGTGGCATGCTCCTCGATAAGATGTTAAATAATGCAAAATTGAAAAGAAGTGCGTTATACATAACTAGTACAGTGCAGTTCTTCCCTCCGAAGAACCGGGTCCCAACTGATGAGGAAATAGAATTATGCAGACCTTTTCTAAAACGTCAGTTGGACTTGATAAACCCTAAGTATGTGGTGCTAATGGGCCTTGTGGCAACAAAGACAATGCTGGATATAAATGCAATAGACCCGAATCATTCCAAAACGTTTGAAAGAGATGGTAGAAATTACTTTGTTACCTTCCATCCTGCAGCTGCACTTAGGTTTCAGAGGATCGAAGTTTTGATGCAGCAGGATTTTATTAATTTCAAGAGAATATTGGGCAAATAAATCCCATAAACTACGGGGCATACGCCCCAAAAAGTGCTTTAGAAAAGTAGATATATATTGGGATAACTACTATGTTATAAAACTGTAAACAGGGGCCCGTAGCTCAGCTTGGTTAGAGCGCTTCTCTGATAAGGAAGAGGCCCGGAGTTCAAATCTCCGCGGGCCCATATTGACAACAAACACCAAATCACCATAATTATAGTAAACTATAAATATCTATAGTACTATATAATTAGTATGGAAATGACAACAATACAAATTAAAAAAGAGCTCAAGAAGAAGCTTGATGGACTAAAGGTGTATCCCAACGAAACTATGGATCAACTAATAGAGCGCCTTGCTGAAAGCAAGATAGATCGTGAGCCGCTTTCAGACGAAGAAATAAAAGGAATTGAGGAAGGATTGGCAAACATAAAATCTGGCAAGGTATACAACACAAAGCAATTAAAAAAGAAGTTGGAGCTCAAATGACCTATCAAATCATCTGGTCTGAAAGATCCAGAAAGGATTTAAGCGAATTAGACGCTAAGGTTAGCAATAGGATAATTGCAAAGCTAGAAAGCATAAAAGAACAGCCATTTAGCTATATCAAACATTTAGTCGGAATACCTCTATATAGCCTAAGAGTTGGAGAATATAGAATTATTTTAGATATCAAAAACAAACAACTGTTGATATTTGTTGTTAAAATTGGGCACAGGAAAATCATATACGCTGAAATATAATATAAAAAAAGATTTTAATGGGAAATGTTCACGACTTCAAATGGAAAAAAGGCATGACTGTTAAGGACTTCGTGAATGGAGT
>JAKAON010000047.1 GCA_021812185.1 Microcaldota archaeon | reverse complement strand
TCCGATCTCCGAACCTGCCCAGAGCAGGTGAAGGGCGTGAGGCGGCGGAGGCTTACTAAAGACCTCAACTTAAGAGGTTGCGCTATTCTTTAATGGTAAGAAGTCCCTCGTAAATCTTAGGCTATTTCGAGGCTTGTCGTCGTAAGGCTTACTAAAGACCTTTTCAGCTTAGGGTCTTTAGCTGGCCGGAGGTCTTTAGTCAGGGCATTTTGGAGAGCTTGGCCTTTAGGCTGACCGCCTGACCTATCGAGAACGCGCCGTCAATGTTAGCGTATAAGTCCTTTTTGTTCGTGGCTATGTAGGTCATGGTGGTCGCGGGCTTGCTATGCCGCGCGAACTTGCTCGTGAGGAAAACGTTCCCGTTTGTCTGCTCCGAGAAGTGCGTTATTGCATAATGCCGTAGGCTGTGCGTTGTCAGCCTGTGCAGGTTCCTTACGGCTCGTTCTGGCCTAGACTCATCGCTCTGGTCGTAGACTTCCAGAAGGCCGACCTTTTCGACATAGTACCGGAACCTGTTCCGCACGTAATTCTCAGCCACGTGCGGCTCATCCAGCCTGCTCTTGCCTTCTTCCTTGAAGAAGACGCAGCCCTGAGCCTTTTCTATGGCCTCGCTATGTGCTTCGATAAAGGCTAAAGTCGCTTGGAAGAGCGGAGCAGGTATCAGTAAGGTATCCAGAGTCAGTGCCTTCTCTGTCTTGACCACTAGCTCCCTGCTTTCGAACTTGATGTCCTTCACGTTGATCCTGACGGCTTCGCCTATCCTGAGGCCAAGCTGAGACTGATACGAGAATAATAACCTGAATTTCTCGTTATCTATTACTTTGAAGAACTTGACTAATTCCTGTTCAGTAAAGCCCTTATTGAGCGAGCCGTACTTAGGAATACGGCTCCACTTGAAGCGTTTCCTGAACTGCTGCATGACGATCTTCCGAATATCCACTAAGTCATGTTTCGGCAAGTATGGCAATACTTGTGCTAGTTCTGCTTTTATGTGTGCAGTTTGCGATTTTGTGCCGCACCCAGACCCGCCACAAGGATTCATTGAATCCCCGCAAACGCACCCAAGCTTTGTCGTCGCTGGAATGCTAGTGGACTCGGCGGGATTCGCACCCGCGACCTTTTCGTTGCGAACGAAACGCGCTACTGCTGCGCCACGAGCCCTTAGGCATATGATATATCTACGGTTTAATTATTAAACTTCGATGTTGACTTCGAAAAAGTTAAGTTTGCCTTTTGTTTTTATAGGTTTTTCCAACTTACCGGCATTTCTTAGCATGAATGCGTATTTTGAAAACATGAATTTTCCAGAAGCAAGGTGCTTATTTTTGTCCTTGTCGAAGTCTTCCTTGTCTCGATAACTCTTCACTCCATATATATCAGCGTACCCGATTATTGCGCCGGTTGCCAGTTCTTCTTGATCAAGCCCGTATGTACTTGCATATTCCCTCGTATTGTTGCTTGGCTGAATGCACTAGGAACCTGCCCCGATAGCTAGTGTTCCAGTTCCGTAGCTCTATAGATTTTCTGCCAATTACCACAAGCTCAGCAAATGGCTACCTGAGGGATAAGCACTTCATTTTAACAGTATGTTTAAAACTGTTTATTATTATAAATACATATATGGATTCGACGAAGAATAAGAAGGCTGATGCTATATTCGAGCGAGTCTTAGGCACAATAAAACCAAGCAAGAAGGAGATAGAAGAGACTACAGCCCGTTCAAACCAGATAATGGGACTGCTTAAGGGTGTTGTAGATAAGAATGTTGAAATACGCGTAGTTGGATCCATAGCCCGTGCGACAAATCTAAAGAGCACGGCAGATATCGACATATTTATGTTATTTGAAAAAAAATTAAGTAAAGACGAGATTGTAAAAAAAGGCTTGTCATATGCTAAGACTATTTCCAAGAAGATAAAGCATGCACGTTATGAGATACGGTATGCCGAACACCCGTATGCAAGGCTGTATCTTGATGAATTTGGGATAAAATTAGATCTTGTACCAGCTTACAAGCTTAAGAGTATAGAAGAGAAGGGTACAGCGGTTGACAGGACGCCGCTCCACACTGATTTTGTAAATAACAACCTGACAGATAAACAAAGGGATGATGTAAGACTGCTTAAGTACCTTCTTAAAACACATAGGATATATGGAGCTGAAGTAAGAATAAAGGGTTTTTCCGGATACTTATGCGAACTTTTGGTGTATAATTTCGGGTCATTGATTGGAACCATGGAATTTTTTTCGAAGATCAAGCTGCCCATATGCATATTGCCGAAATATAGAAAAGTGTACAGTGATGAAAAATTGCGAAAGAAATTCGGTTCAGAGTTTATCGTTGTAGATCCCGTAGACGATAATAGGAATGTAGCTGCAATCGTATCCACCGACGCAATCGCTAAACTTTCTTTGATATCTAAAATGTTCCTGGCAAATCCAAATATAGATGCATTTTACGGATCCGGAATAGATATGCAAAAAGCGAGCAAGCACTTTGAAAGACTTGTGGAGTCCACAGGCTCAGACGTTTATCTGATAAAGATACCGATTAAGAATAAGACAGAAGACGTGATCTGGCCGCAACTCAACAAACTTTCCGAAATAATGATCGAAAAGATAGATAAGTACGGATTTTCAGTGACAGCCCATTCGACATGGATTAGCGGAACTGTTGGCAACATACTTTATTTGACTCCTAAGCTTGAGATCAAATCGAGACTTTCAAAGGGACCTAGCGTTTTTGGCGGAGATTTTGCCCTGAATTTCATCAAATCTCACGGGAAAGCTTATGGATTTTTATTAAAGAATGGTGCGTTATACGCATTTGAGGACTGTGAATACACAAATGCGGGAAAAGTGATAACCTCAGTAATTAATGAGAGGGCAAAGATAAAGAATGATGATCTTAAATTGTCAAGTTTTAGGCTATTAAAAAAACTTTCGGAAACAGATTCTAAAGAGGCGTATGCCAACTTGATTGGCACGCTCAGGATATAAGTTATATTGCAAACCTGGCATCTTCGCTGATTAAATCGCTAAGTTCTTCACCTAATTCTACGAATTTATTACGTTTTTTACCCTTTGCAAAGAGTATCTTGATTGCTTCTCCGTACGTTCCCTTATCGCTTGATATAAGCTCGTATACGTGTCGGTAGTTTTGGCAGGCATTTATACCGCAATAGTCAGTTGCTTCGCATACAATATTGTCCCTTATCTTCTCGATAGGGTATTTCCTTTTGAGCAGCCTATGTTTAAGTGTTTTCAGATGTTCACGCAAAACAATTGCAAGAGCGTTATCAAGTTTCATATCGGATAGTAAGTGACTTTCCATCAAAATAGTATGCCCTACATAGCCCTTCTTGACTTTGGCATTTATGATTTTCTGTAGTTTCTTGATGTCAATGATTTTTGATCCGTATTTGTCCTTACCTAGAATTAGGTTATTTTGCTCAGCAATCTTTTTGATGTCAAAGAACACGATTTTATTTCGCGATTTTCGGATAATTTTTTTAGCAAGAGTGGTCTTGCCCACGCCAGGGGTTCCGGTTATCGCTATTATTGTTGGCATAAGCATCTTAGAACAATGATCTTGCACTGTTAAGTGCAGCATTTATCTCGTCGTGGCTGTTTTGTATTTCTATTAAAGAGCTTTCTGGAGGGCTTATTGAAATTGCCCTTCCCTTCGGACCTGAGAAAAACCAGTAGCCTATAGGATGCCCATTGTATTCTGAGGATATGTCTGCAATATAGACAGAGGATTGTATTAGTTTGCCAACCAAGGCAGCAATTTCGTCATCGTATTCGTATATTATCACAGTCTCTTCGTTAGTGGTCTCTCGGCTTATGCCCATAGGATTAATGTAGGGCACATTTAGTTCTTTAGATTTTGTTTCTATTAGGGAGTCTAACTTATTATAAATCTCCTCGATTCTTTTGATTTCGCTGTCTAGTGCTTTTTGTTCCTCTGCGTGGGTAGCCATGACTTCGCTAAAGTATTTGTCTACTTCTTGTTCCATTGCAGTTATTGTCTCATTTATCCCAGGTTTTGTCGAGTACTCTGCAGGATTCGACATTATGTCCCTCATTGAGAGCTTGTATTTTTGAAGAATTGATGAATCCAATTTAGCAAGCATCTCCTCGGTGGGCCTGCTCCATTTAATCTCAGTTTGCTCATCGGCCATTAGAATAACCTTAACATTTATAGTATTGCTAAGTTTGATATAATAACTTATCGATGACATGAAGACGCTTAGAGAGAGGATAGAAGTAGATTTGGTAAAATTTACGGAGAGTGTAAGCAAGGCGAATAAGCTCGAGTTCACGAAGGAAGAATCGACAATATTTGAACTCTCCAAAATGTATGCACAAGACTCGAAGAGCTGGTTAGACAAGGGCGATCTTGACACCTCTTTTTCTAGCATATCTTATGCTCACGGGCTTCTCGACGCAATATTGAAGATAAAACACGTAATAGAGTAGTGCTATGCAAACTTTTAAGGAAGGTAAAGCATCGATAAGTTTCGGTCAGGAAACATTCTTTAACCCTAAAATGAAGCAACTACGAGACATATCAGTATCATTTCTCAATTCGGTCGATATTGGAGAGGGAAAGGCGATCGATGCGACAGCCGCATCTGGAATCAGGGGAATAAGGTATTATCTTGAAACAGGTTGCAAAGATATTACTTTTGTTGATATAGACAGGGAAGTCTGTGCAATCATGAAAAAGAATATCAAAGCAAACAAGGTAAGAGGTACAGTAGCGTGCCAAAGCTTTCAGGACTTTGCAAACACGTGCAATGAGAAATTTGATGTTGTAGACCTTGATCCTTTCGGAACGCCGTCCCCATTCGTTTATGATGCCTTAAAAATATGCAAATCAGGCACCATAATTATGGTTACAGCCACAGATACTGCAGTGTTATGCGGCGCGCAGAAACTTGCATGCAGCAAGATGTACGCATCAGTTCCCCTCCATAATGAGCTATGCCATGAAGCAGGGCTTAGAATATTGATAAATTATGTGTTGAGAAACGCTGCACAATACGACTTTGGCATTGATGTGCTTTTATCCATAGCGGACATGCATTACATGCGTGTTTTCATAAAGTTGGATAGAGGCGCGAAGAAGGCATTTGAATCAGTCAGGAATGTTGGATTTGTTGACTACTGCAACTCATGCCATGATTTCAAAACGACGATAGGGCTTGCGCCGGAAGAATCACGCAAATGCGAATATTGCTCTGCAGATATGGAAAGGGCAGGGCCGATGTGGCTTGGGAAATTGAGAGATAAGCGCATTACGAGGGATATTGCAAACGACAAAGGCAGAATGCTTGATGATTACGGATTGAAATTGATTAGACAGATAGATTCGGAACTTGAAACGCCATTTTTCTATTCAATACCTATGCTTACCAAATACTTGAAGATAAGCTCGGTTTCTACAAACGATGTAATAGCAGAACTTGGTAAAAAGTTTGCAGTATCCCAGACATCGTTTGACAAATTCGGGCTTAAAACAGATGCGAGAATATCAGACATATTGAAAGCTGTTAAAAAAGTTGCCAAAGATAGATAGCCAATCTTGCACCAATAAAATTTTTGCTTTTGTAACAAGAAATGGCA
>JAKAON010000046.1 GCA_021812185.1 Microcaldota archaeon | reverse complement strand
CTGCGTTATGCTTCCCTTCTTCCCCTTCAGAAGGCCAGCCCTCTCGTATATCGTAGACAGGTCCGTATACATGTAGCCAGGATATCCTCTTCTTCCAGGCACCTCTTCCCTTGCGCTTGACATCTCCCTCAGCGCCTCGCAGTAGTCGGTCATGTTGTCCAAAATGACAAGTACGTGCATGCCTTTCTCGTATGCAAGGAACTCCGCAGTGGTGAGGGCAAGCCTAGGTGTGATTATCCTCTCTATGCTCGGATCGTTTGCGAGATTCATGAATGCGACAGTCCTCTTTAATGCCCCCGTCTTCCTGAATTCGTTTATGAAATACGTAGCGTCATCGTAAGTCAGCCCTATCCCCGCGAAGACTATGGCGAAGCCTTCGCTCGTGCTCTTGACCTTTGCCTGCCTCACTATCTGTGCTGCGAGCTGGTTGTGCGGAAGGCCCGAAGATGAGAAGATGGGCAGCTTCTGGCCCCTCACCAAAGTCATGAGCCCGTCTATTACCGAGACTCCGGTCTCTATGAAGTCCCTTGGCATTGCCCTTGATGCCGGGTTTATCGGCGCGCCGTTTATATCCTTCTTCTCTTCGTATGCTACCGAAGCGGACAAGTCTTTCGGCCTTCCCTGCCCGTCGAAGATCCTTCCCAGCATGTTCTCCGAAACCCCAACCATGAACGTTTCGCCCAAAAAGCTTACCGAAGTATCGCTTATGTTTATTCCGTTCGTAGGCCCGAAGACCTGCACTACGGCATAAGTAGAGTTTGTCTCAAGAACCTGTCCAAGCCTCTGCTCTCCGCTTCCCAGCCTTATTTTTACTATCTCTCCATAAGATGCGCTGCCTACCTTGTCTACTACTACAAGAGGCCCGCTAACGCTTTTTATCGTCTTGTATTCTAATTCTACTTTCATAATATCATTCCCTTAAGTCTTTCTTAGCGTCTTTTGCTTTTTCCCAAATTTTTACATGCATGGCCAAAATGCCCTTTGCTTTGGGTGACAGTACAAAATTTAATGGCTGCTGCATAGAACTATTCATTGCGCTTGGATAAGCTCCATTTCTTAAAAGAAATCTAATTGCGCGTATGTCGTCTTCCATTGTCGCATAGTGCAATGCGGTCATTCCGGTATTATCGCCTGCGCTTATGTCCGCGCCCTCGTCAAGCAAAAGCTCGAGTATTTTTCTGCACTCTTTTGACTTTACATTATACAAAAGCATAGCCTGGATAAAGATGGTCCTTCCTGAATCGTCTCTGCAGTTTACATCTGCTCCTCTCTTAAGCTCGGCCTTTACGGCATTGTATTTTCGTGTCTTTACAGCTATTCTTAACCGCTCATTAAGGATCTTCTGCTTTGCCTCGTCTGAAACTCCTTGCCTTTTAAGTTCGGCAAGAGAAAAACGCTTTGACTCGGTTTCTTCAACTGCGTTCTGCGCCTCCCCTGGAATTTTCTCCTTGTGTTTCATATGGTCACTATTTTCAATTGGTTTTTTCCGCGGTTTTCTCAACTTCCTGCGCCTCGCGCGCCAGGCCAGAGAACTCCTTCTCCATCATCTCCCTTATCCTCTTCTCCGTCTCATCGATTCCTTCCTCCTTTGCCTCTTTCATCCTCGATATTTCTTCCCTTGACTTAAGCCCGGATATTCTCTGGATATCTGCGCCTTTTGCTATTGCGTCTTTTGCAAGGTCTGAAAAATGCATCATTACAGAGAGCATGGCCGCCTGCTTCCTCAGGCTTGTATATGCGTCTATTTCGTCGAACGCGCTCTGCCTGAGAAAGTCCTCCCTGAGCATCTTCCCTATCTGGAGTATTATCCTCTCGGAATCCGGAAGCGCGTCCTCGCCCACGAGCTGCACTATGTCCTTGAGCTCAGCCTCCCTCTGCAGTATCGACATCGCGTCTATCCTGTCCTTTACGAATCCCTCCCCGACATTCTTCCCGTACCATTCCTTCAGAGGATCAAGATATAATGAGTAGCTGTTCAGCCAGTTTATAGATGGGAAATGCCTTGCATATGCGAGAGACGCATCTAGGGCCCAGAACGCCTTAGTCACGCGCAGCGTTCCCTGGGATACAGGCTCGGAGATGTCCCCTCCAGGTGGTGAGACTGCCCCGACTATTGTGACAGAGCCAATCTTTCCATTTAGCGTTTCGACTTTCCCGCTTCTTTCGTAATATTCTGCCAGCCTTTTTGGCAGATATGCAGGGTATCCTTCTTCACCCGGCATCTCCTCGAGCCTTGCTGATATCTCACGCATTGCCTCCGCCCATCTTGACGTCGAGTCTGCCATGATTGCAACGCTGTATCCCATGTCCCTGAAGTATTCTGCCATCGTAATGCCGGTGTATATGCTCGCTTCCCTTGCCGCCACAGGCATGTTGCTCGTATTGGCTATGAGTATTGTCCTCTCTATCAGGGGCTTCCCGCTCTTAGGGTCTATCAACTCCGGAAACTCCGTGAGCACCTCCGTCATCTCATTCCCCCTTTCCCCGCATCCAACGTATACCACTATGTCGCTGTCTGAATATTTCGCAAGCTGGTGCTGGATTACCGTCTTTCCTGATCCGAATGGGCCTGGCACTGCCGCGCTTCCCCCTTTTGCAACAGGGAAGAATGTATCTATTACCCTCTGGCCTGTGACCAGCGGCTCGTCTACCCCGAATTTCTCATTGTATCTACCAGGTACTCTCACCGACCTTTTTTGCAGCATCGTTATTCCTGTCTTCCTGCCTTTGTTCTCCACTTCTGCAATGGGCTCTTCCACAGTGAAATTGCCTTCTCTTATTTTTGCAATGGTTCCGGAGACCCCGTAAGGCACCATTATGTAGTGCTTTATTAAATCCGTTTCCTGCACGTGCCCAAGTATCTCGCCCTCTTTGACCCTTGAGCCTTTTTTGATGTGCTTCTCTGCAACGAACTTCCACTTCTTTTTTCTGTCTATAGAGTTTGCCGTTATTCCCTTGCCTATGAACGCTCCGCTCTTCCTCTCCAGAGCCTCGAGGGGCCGCTGCGTTCCGTCGTATATCTGCTTGAGTATCCCAGGGCCAAGCTCCACCGAGAGGGGGCTTCCGGTTGATACCGCCTTCTCCCCTGGCTTAAGGCCGTAGGTATCTTCATAAACCTGTATTACCGCCCTGTCCCCTACGAGCTTGATGACTTCTCCTATAAGCTTGTTCTCGCCAACATACACTACATCGTACATCTTCGCCCCCGTCATCTCCGTAGCCACGACTAGAGGCCCTGAAACTTTCTCTATTTTTCCCAATCAACCACCAGATTTTTTCTTTGCGCTAAGATCTATGCCTATAGCCCTTAATATTAGCTTGTTTAGCACGTCCGCTTCCTCTTCTCCTGCTTCGCTGTAGTCCGGAATCTGGACTACTAGCGGAGTTACGCTGTTGTTAACTGCATTGAGGATCTTCCTGTCTCGCATCTTCTTCACGAGGCCTGAAGTTACGATTATTATGCCTATGTCATCTCTTCCAAGCAGCTCGTGCATCCTTGCCTCCGCTTCTTCCCCTTCATGTGCAGGGTACGACTCGCTTATTCCTGCAAGCTTCATGCCCAGAGTAAGCAGGTCGCTGCCTACCGCGGCTATCCTGTAATCCTTTGTCTTCATCCTGCCTTCCAAACTATCAACCTGCTTATCTCGTCCTTGCCCAGCCCGTAATGCTTCCCTTTCAGTATTGCCCTTGTATTAAGCATCTCAACCTCTTTTAAATATACATATGCTGCAAGCACGTCGAGAGAGAGCATGCTGCCCGTGAGTATCCTGCTTGCATTTTTGAATATGCTGTTCCGCATCTCCATCTCGAACGGGAGCAGTTCCTTCTCCCCTCCTGCCTTGTATATTGACGCAGCCTCCTTAAGGTCGAACGCCTTTATCTGCATTGCGAGCGTTTCTACGCTATTGGAATCGTTGAATATCTTTTCGAAGAACTCTAGCTTCTGCCTGTATACGATGTAGTCCTTTATCTCGGAAAACTTGAGTCCTATCTTCTTGGCCCTGAGAAGGGTCATCACGTCTTTCATGTTAATGTCGTAACGGATCATGTGCGAGATGTTGGCATTGCTCCTTTCTATCTTGTTTGCAAGCGCAAAGAGGCCTGTATAGTATATCTTGTCCATTGTGAAGATCGCATCAAGAATATTACTGTTCCTCCTGTATGCAGAGAGCGCTTCTTTCAGCATATTCCTGTATTCCCTCGCGCTTACAATGAGCTTCTCGAGCATCTTATCCACGCTGCTCTCACCCATTGCCTGAAGTATGACTTTTGGAGTAAACGGCTCCAGCATCAGCAGATTCTGCTCCACAGATACATACGGGTAATTGCGGTCCTTGGCTTCCAATGCAGTCTTTACGTTATAAATATACCATTTGTTTATCAACTGCTTCACTATCCACTTGTCTTTCTTTGGCGTCATGTCTGCAACCTTGCCGACCCTCTCAGCGAAGTTCCTGTTCAGCGCAAAATCTATCTGCTTGCTCTTGATATCCATGCCGCCAAAATCGCTTATGCTCTTCTTGTAATCCGTCTGGAACAACATTGCCAGCGCGGAAATGTCGTCCTTTGCTGCCATGAGGTTGTCAATAGCTGCCCCGTCAAGAAGCTTTGCCTTCATTGCCTTTACCCTAGTATTTGAATATCCGTACTTTGCAGCATTGCCGTATGACATTAGCTCACTTCCTGCGCTTCGCCTTCGCCATTTTAACCCGCTTTTTCTTCTTTTCTGCATTTACGCCATGCTTCTTTTTCTGGCTTTCCTCCTTGCCTTTCCTGTCAGGGAACATCTCGCCGGAGACTACACTCTTTATCATGTCTGAATTGTTCTCTACAATCTTTGATACGGTTGCGTTTAGGGAAACCCTTTTGTCGCGGGTTCTTATTACAAAGCCTTCCATATCCCCATTCTCGAATGCATATCCTTTCTTCTTCGCGTAATGCTCATACTTCCTGCTTCCGGTTATGACAAGCTCCTGCTTGGTCGCTACTGGCAGAAATGACGATACTGCATTTTCGAGAAGGCGTTCCATGTGCTTCCTGCCGATCTCCTTCTCTATCTCACTCTTCGCGCGCTTGCTCTCCCGCATTATCGCATCTTCTGCAGCCCTGGCAACTATTCCCTGCCCCTCTATCCCAAAGCTCTCTATGCCTTCCCTTCTTATCCTCTCAGCCTCTGCCTCAGCCTTTTTCCTTGATGCAAGGATTATCTCGCCTGCAGACTTCTCTGCATGGTCCAGTATCCTCTGCTCTTCTTCAGATGAGGCTTTCCTGTATTTTGCCGCCTCATTCCTTGTATCTTCCTCAAGGCTATTCTTTATCTCTTCAAGGGCCAATCCCAACACCAATCAGATCAGGCCGAATCCCAGGAGTATCAGTATCGCTATTACGAATCCGAAGATAACGAGAGTCTCAGGAAGCACCACGAAAAGCAGCGCCTTGCCCATCTCTTCAGGCTTCTCTGCAATCAAGCCAAGGGAAGAGCTCCCTATCGATGCCTGCGCCCAGCCAGTTCCTATGGCTCCGCCAGTTATTGCGATGCCCGCGCCTATTGCTGCTATAGCAGCTTCAATTCCTAACGCCATCTAATTCACCATAATTTCCAAAGAAGAATCAGTAGAATAATATTATAAACTTTATTAGACCTTCTCCACCAGCACATTTTGCTATGCGATCTACGATATAATTTC
>JAKAON010000045.1 GCA_021812185.1 Microcaldota archaeon | reverse complement strand
AGATTCTTTTTGACTCTTATAGATAGCACTTCGGTTTTCATGGCATTACCTTAATATGTATACATTATGAAGATATTGTATACATTTAAATATTAAAACTTTGCGTATTTGAATGGCGTGAGAATTTCCCCTTAATTGGAACATAAGTTACAATACTTAACTGGCATTCGAACGCCATTTTATGCAATGAATTTTCCGAAAATACGTGTTTTCTTTCGATGATGGACAGATATTTCCCTTGTGCAGCCTTGAAGATAATTACCTACGCATCAAGTAGGTACTTATAAAATGGAATTACGTTTACGCTACCGCGCGTTTCTTCGATTTCATATGAGATTATTATGGACTTGCTGGGCCCAAATTTTTTAATGAATGTTTCCAAATTCTTGGTATCTTTTATCCTTCCAGATTTTATCTCGATTGCGATTAATGGATTCGTTTTCACTATGTCTACTTCCCTTTTATATGCATCCCTCCAGAAAAATTCTGCATCCGATTCGTTCACTGCAAATGTCTCAAAAATCTTTCCGAACAGCTCGCTATTGCCAAGCAGGCCAGGACTTATTATAGCGGGATAATATTTCTTCGACCTTCTCTGCGTCTTGCGCGCGTTCTTCGAAAAATTATACAGTTTGCGTATCAAAAACGATCTCTCAAGATAATCTATATATAACGAAGCGGTCTGCCTTGATATTCCAAGATCATTTGCAATGCTGTTAATGTTTATTATCTCGCCTGGGCCGCTTAGGATAATTTTGAAAAGCTGGTCTAATATTGCAGGCTCTTTTATCGGGAGTATCTGCGGTATGTCCCGGTATATTATCCTATCTATCACATTTTCCTTAAGGTATTTTTCAGCGATATCAGCGTCCTTGCCTATTATCTCTGGAAATCCGTTGCATACAAAAAACTTGGAGAGCTCCATTTGGAGCGTATTTCTTGAAAGCGAATTATTGCGATACTCCAGATTTCTGAAGCCAAGATACTCCTTAAAACTCAGGGTCTTAATCTGAAATTCGTACATTCGCCCTGCCAGGCTCTCCTTTGATTTTTTCCTTATAAAAAGAGATTCGGATCCCGATATTATGAACTTTATGTTTGGATATGCATCATAAAGCGCTTTGAGCTGCTCATCCCACCCATCAACCTTCTGTATCTCATCGAAGAAGAAGATGTATTTGCCACTTTCAAGATCCTTGTTCCTTATTCTGGAATATTCGTGGAGCACCGTGCGAAGTTTGAGATCCCTGAAGTCATCGAATGAAAAATATATTATATTGGTTTTTTCGATATCTGCCAAATAGTCCTTCACGAACTTAAACATAAGCATGGTCTTTCCAGTTCTCCTCAGACCAGTCAGGGCTATTATCTGTCTCTCAGGCATGAATCTCTTTATTTTTGCATAAATGGTTCTGTCCCTAAATTCCAGATCAAACTTGCCATACCACCAGCTATTCGTACTTTCAAGTGCATGTATTATCTGCTCTTTATCCATAGGGATCATGTTAGGTATATATAACTGATATTCGTATAATATGTTAAGTAGAGATAACATATATAATGCTTTGCAGATTGTCGCATTGACAGATGCAGTTCGTTTGCCATATCAGAATGCGTCACTTAGTCGCATTATAGATGATCTTGAATATCTTGGTGTCAGAATTGAGATAGACAAGCTGCAATGTGGCCTTGTTGTTGTCCCATGTGCATTGCTGGTTGTTGCAGAAGAATATCAGCTTTATCATGTTGCTTTGCGCCATCCCTGTGTTTAGCAGGTATGCGGCGGTGACATTTAGGGATCCATCGGATCTTGGAATGCTAGAATATATTATCAAAAAGACTTGGTTGTTCGTGTGGTTGAATGCGCTTTGCTTGATTATCGAGTAGTTGCCGTTTTGCATGTTGTAAAACGAAATGTACGAGAATGGGGATATCCTGCCTGCATTTACTGCATACGCCTCCACGCTCTGCGTCCCGTTTGAATTCCTCCTTATGATTGCCTGCGCGCTTATCGAGCTATATGTGCTGTTGAACGCTATCACTGACGTTGTCGCGTTTGCTTTTCCGTTTATCTGGTTGAATGGTAGGTAAGAATAGAAGTTTGATTGGGATGCATTGATGTTCGCCTCTGTGAATATCCCGCTTGTCTCATATAGCCATGAATACCTCACAAGCAGGTACGCAGGGCTTCCAGTCTCATTATTTGTCAAAAACGCAGGATCAGGGGTTGAATTGAATAACCATGATGCGAATAAGAATGCCTTAGGAGGTATCTGTGCGCCTACGCTGTCAGTCACGCTTGTTCTGTTGGCTACGCCCTCCACCACGCTCCCATCGGGCCATAGAGTGATTACTGTCGCATTGGCAGGGGAGTTTGCTCCGAACCAGGCGAGAGCAGATATGAATGCCGGATTGATGTTATCGGCCTGGGTTATTCCCTGCGCATACCCTATGTCTCCGTATGCAAGGTCTATCAGCATGATAGAGATTATGAATAGGCATGCGTAAAATAGCAATTTTTTGTGTTTAAGGGCTAGCAGCAGCCAAAATATGGTGTATGCAGCAAATATCGCAAGCGGTATGGATATCAAAGAGTTGAACCTTACCGCATTTATCTGCAGGTAGGATGTCACTAGGAAGTATGCCATTAACGCAATCATCGGGAAATCCATATTGAACTTTATCGTTGCCCTTTCAGATAATATGCGCTCGCTTGCATTTACTGATTCATCAGATCTCTCGATATGCATGAAAAGGTATAATATCAATAGAAGCGCCATCACAATCCAGAGTATTACCTGCAGCCCTGGAAGATATGATGATATCAAAAGCACAATCGACATCGGAGTGAGATATAACTCAGTGCCGAAACTTGCGTAGAGGAATCCTGGAGTTGGGGGCTGAAGTTCCTGAATTGTCGCGGAGAAGCTGTTTGTGACCGTGAAGCCGTTATTCACGAATATGTTGGTGATCAAAGTAGGCTCTACGATCATTATCGCAATTATTGAGACAAGCGAGAATAGGACTACAAGCCCTGCCCTGTAATATATGCTATTGAAATGGTGCAGGTGCAATTTTTCTCGGTTCTTTGTTATGTAATACGATATGTACCATCCTATTGCAATTGCGATGAATATGTAGACAAACGTTATCCCAGTAAATGTAGGCGGGGAGATCAGTCCGGAGAAAACGTACGTTGACACGAATATGAACCACGCAGCCAAAGCGATAAGCACGTACCCGACATCGAGCAGTTTCTCCTTGTTTCTCTCAAGGAAGTAATAGGTTACTGAAAGCAGGAATATGAGCAGGAAGATGATGGTGGTAAACGGACCGCCGTTCCATACCAGATTGCATATGCTAAGGAAGAAGCCTGAAGCAATAGCGAAGTAGACTTTTGCCTTGCCTTCCCTTTTGAAGATTTCAAGGAGCAATATCAGTGCAACAATAAGAAAGATTGTGACAAACCCGTCGCCTCGATATATCAGGGCGCTCGTCCTTGCCGCATCGCCCATGCTGAACCCTACAAGAAGGAATGCGAGTATGCCAAGCAATCTATCTTTTGATAGGTATTTGACAAGGTAATACGCACCTGCCATATCGAGCAATCCAAAGAGTATCGGAATAAGGCGCATCACAGTGTAATAATTCACTCCCAAGTACTGAAGTATTGCATATGGAAATAGAGTTACCCAGTATAGTCCGATTGGCTCTGCAACAAGCGTATCACGTGGCCATCCAGATATGCTCAGATACTTAGGGACTATGAAATTATTGGCAAGGGCGGCGCGTATCACCGAGAAGTGATAGAATCCGTCTGGCTCATAAAAACCCATATCCTGCAGAAGAGTGGTCCTGTAGTATATTGAAAGTAGTAGGATTATTGCTATTGCGACAAAAAATATTATGCTGCTCCAGGCAATATGGGCTTTCTTGTGTTCGTTATTTTCTTCAGGCAATTTAGCACCGTTGAGTGGCAAATAGATACAAGTGTGGTACAGTACAAATATAGTTAACCAGAAAGATTATTAAATGGTTTTACGTGCTAAGTTTATTCATATCCTGAAAACAGGAATGTTTAACGTTTTAGATGCATAGTGATGGCCCAAAACAAAACCAGAATATTATTTATACCAAATACGCTCGAGACTTTTGGGGGAGGAGAGAGGTGGACGCTAGAGGTAGCTACTGAATTAAAAAAGATTTTCAACGTGTCGATCCTAAATCCTATTTCTAAAAATGCAATCATAAGGCGAGATAAGGAGAATATATCAAGAGAGTATGATCTAGATAAAATAGAAATCGCAGATATTCAATGCGCTGGAGTGAAATCCGTTGCATTTGGAACCGAACAATTTATTTTTATGCTGCCTTACCCGAAAGACGTTTTGAAGATGCAGAAAAAAATAAAGGAAGCAGACACTGTATATCTGCTGAGTTTCAACCCGATGATACTGTTTTACTCGATCTTGTTTTGCAAAAGATATAAAAAAAGGCTCATACTTGGAATACATAATCCGACGTTTTTCAAATTGTTCGATAAAGACGTAGGAGCAGGGCAAAAAATGTTGAATTTTATATACAAAATGTTGATTGGAAACATAAAATATTTTCATGTCATAAACGGAAGGGATGAACGATTAATCAAAGCACACTACAAGAAGGCTACTGTTTATAGTATCCCGAATTTCGTTAAATCCCCAAACAAGAAACTTGCAGTAAATAAGAAAGAGTTCATTGTACTATTTGTAGGCAGGCTGGATAAGAACCAGAAGGGAATAGACCTTCTTTACAAGACTATAGAGAGCGTGTTAGAGGCAACCGATAATGTGGTTTTCCATATAGTTGGCAGCGGTGGAGACGGAGAATACTTAATCACAGGGCTTGCAAGAAAATATCCTAGGCACGTTAAAAAATTAGGATTTTTGGATAGTTCGGACCTGGAAGACGAATACATTAAGGCAAGCTTGTTCGTCCTTCCATCTAGATTCGAATCGTTCGGACTCTCACTTATAGAGGCACAGAGTTATGGTCTTCCCGCAGTCGCATTTGATGTGGAGATTATAAAAGGAATATTGAAAGAAAAATACCAGGGGGAGTTGGCTAGGCCTTTTGATCAATATCAATTTTCGCATGGAATTATTAGATATATGGAATTATGGAAGGAAAATAAGATGAATTTGGATTTAAAACGAAAAATAGCCAATCAGATTAAACTTAGATATAATAAAAATAAGATTATGATGCAATTTGTAAATATTCTAAATTATAGGTCTTCTTGATTTAATTTATAGTTAGCCAAAATGTAATAGTCAACTAATAGTATGAAGTAAGCGCCAATTCCACTGCGTTTTCCACTGCTTGTCTTGAATTCATAGTTACAGAAAAACCAAGAGATTTGAGTTTTATTGGGCTCAAAAAAGCATCAGGAACATCTCCGGGCCAACCTTCTTTTGTTCCTGTGTAGTTTATGGTAGCTTCTGGAGCAGCTTTTGAAACAACAAGTTCAGCGATTTCCTGAACACTTATTTGATCATCACTGCTTATATTGTACAAATTTCTTTTTTCGTTTGATGATTGTAATACAAATAACATAGCATTTACACAATCTTGCACGTTTATGTATGATTTTTTCTGTTTTCCATCGCCTAAGACTTCTACACTGTCTTTGTGATGTTGCAATTTTGCCAAAAGATCAAATATTATTCCGTGTGTTTGATTTTTCCCAACGACATTTGCAAAACGATAAATGTAATAATTTATTCCAAATAGGTTAGAAAAGGCAGTTATAAGAGATTCTGAAGCAGATTTTGAAGCCCCATACATTGATATTGGTTTGTGTGGTGCAGATTCTGTTGTGGGTTTTATTTCCGCAATACCGTTCACTCCGCCTG
>JAKAON010000044.1 GCA_021812185.1 Microcaldota archaeon | reverse complement strand
CCGATCTGAATTTGCCCTCGTCCCTGCTCCCCTTTGCCACCTTCTCCATAACGCTATCATTAGGGCACATGATGGCTACGCGCCTTGCCTTGGATATCGCAGCAGCGATGCCGCTATTGCGTGCACCCTTCTCCCCAAGAAGTTCCTTCATGTCTCTCTCCCCTTCCACTACAAGCTTAATGTTCCTGGCCTTGCATGTCTTCATGAATTTTGCGAGAATCTGAAAGTCGCAAAACGCCACTCCGAACCTATCTGAACTCTCCAGGCCAGACGCGACCTTTAAATCGGCATCGGAATTCCCTACTTGGTACCATGCGAATGTGTCGTAGTGATTGCACGTCTTTTGTATTTTCGCCACGCTTTCGCATGCGACGTCTATTGACATGGAACTGCCAAGCTGGTCTATCGGCACGCTCATGCTCCCCTTTATGCCAAACCTGCCCATCTGCCTTGCAAGCTGCATGTACGTGTTTGTTATGTAGCTTATCTTTGCCCTGTTGTCTGGGACATCGCTTAGGAACGTGAGATCTGCAAGCAGCTCCCTCTCATTCATGACAAGCGCCCGTGCTATCGCTGCCGACATGGTCTTGCCTGCTATGTGCTTTTCCACCAGCTTGTAGGCAAACCTCTCGAAGAACGATTCATTCTCATCCAAGCAAATCTCCAATTTTCGATCTCAAGTCTCCCAACATCGCATCACGCGACAAAACAGCAAGAAAAATAGATAGAAATAATACAGCACAAAACATATTAAGTATATCGGGACAATAATTACTGCAGCGGATAGGCGGGAAGCTAGGGGTTTCCTAAATCGCAAATCCCCTTCACGGCGAGCCATATGCCGGCTGAGTTGTGTATGTGTACCTGGAGCCCAGGATCAAGTGATGATTCTCTGCCTAGGGTGGTAGCTTTATTTATGAATCGGGCGAGGCCGGAAGGAGCAGCCCTAAGTATATAGGCGTCAAGCTTTTCGCTTTGCGCCGTACAAACAAGCTATGCTCCCAAGATACAGGGTTGAGCCAATACCTGGACAACTCCCTGTGCATATTCACTGCAACTTCGGCTTTCGCTGCACTTTATGTGCCAAGATCGCATAATCTGGTATTGCGCGGGATTGCTAATCCCGTTCCGTGAGGAATTATGGGTTCAAATCCCATTCTTGGCGCTTTTCTTCTTTTATTTGCAAGTATTCACATAAAAATATTATTATGACGAGGAGAATATGTATGTAATAAGGTTTTTATACCTGTTGATTTATATTTATATATAATACAAAAAGTGTAATAAATGGACAATTTTATCAACTTAGAACATTTGCCCGATACATTTAATATTAACGGGCTCTCTAAATTGATGCACGGCAAAGCGAGTAAAAGGATGCTGAATTACGCTATAGCAAAACTCGTCAAAGAGAAGAAACTTATAAAGGTAAAAAACGGCACGTATTCAAAAGTGGGCGACGTTTTCTACATAGCAAATAGAGTGTATGGCGGATACATAGGTTTTTCTTCCGCACTATACCTATACGGACTCAAAAATGAACTTGATGCAGTAGTATATGTATGCACCAAATCTTCAGAAAAAAAACTGAAAATACTTGATAAAATAATCGAACCGATAAACATGTCCGAACAGCAATACGGAACCCAAATCGTAGACTTGAGCGGAAAAGATATAATAGTCTCTACGTACCCCAAAACTATCTTTGACATGCTCGCAAAACCAAAATATGCAAACTATTTTGATATGTATAGAGCAATGACGATAAGGCCCCTAAGCAGAATCGAATGGAAAGAATTTCTATTTTATGTAAAATCTGCCAATATCACAACAATACGCCGGGCAGGATATGCAACAGAGGGCATAGCACCAAAATGGCTTACAAAAAAACTTAACCAACTAAGCAAAATTGGATACCGAACATCATTTTTCTTTAAACACAAAGCAAAAAACTATAGTTCAAAATGGAGCATATTCGATGATTTATCAATGAAAAGTTGGTACAATGGCGTATAATATAAACCTAGATGAGTTCTCAATAACTTTAGGGATAAGTACAGACAGGCTTGTAGCTAATCTATCTACTTATGGCGTAATGTCAGAGATCTTCCCGGTTTTGGAAGTGGAAGGGTGTAAGGCAGGTCTTTTCGGAGATACGGCGTTAAACAAGATTTATTTTGGGAAAAAGCAGCGTCTGTCATACGATTTGGACATATTTGCATATTCTTACAAGAATGCAATAAAAATCCTTTTGGACCATGGAGCAAAGATCTCATATTCTGGTACATTCCCAAAAAGCAAAACAATAATTGCCACAAGAATGCAATACAAAAATGTAATCTTAGATGTAGTCGATGCAAAAGATTTAAAAGAAAATCCCAAAAAACTGCAGGCTTATGACCTTCTTTATTTCTACAATCAACTAGTACCTCCTGTAGTTGTACCCTCTTACACTATCGATTATCTTCTTGCAGAGAAAACCGTTGCTATGCTCGACAGAAACGAACTAAAGGACATATATGATACGTGGGTCGGAACAAGATTGCTCAATAATGGAGATTCGTATGCCAATTACCTAAAAGAAATTGCAAGAAAGAGAAAAATAAAAGACATTGTTGCATACTCCGATTTCCACATCCATAACATGCTATCAAATTCTGAGTATTACGAAAAAAAACACATAGAAGTGTTAAGCCAACCTTCTGCGTCAATAATGCTTAAAGACATAAAAACATACATACATACTTTGATGGAAACTTAAATTCACCGCACCCAATATGCAAAACCACTTATTTTCCCGTCAAATTTTCTCGACGGAACGCAAGCAAACCTGCAGACTAGAATTATAAACCTGCCACAATCAAGAGTGTATCATGCATAAGGAGCCCACCCATGATAGCGAGCATAAATCTAGCCGCATCAGGCAGCTAAAGGAAATCATAAGGCCTCTTGCTCCAATGAACATTGCAAGGTCCGCAATCCTTTGCGCTGCAATTGCAATGCAGCTTCTCTCATTTACCTCTTGCGGCAACGATTCCATAACCTATCAGTCAAGCGGCAACTGGGCAGGGTATATAACTGAGCAAAAAGGGCACGACGTGGTGCAGGTGCAAGGGACATTCACAATTCCCACGGTGACTAAGGGGTGCGATGCGTTCATGTCTCCGCCAAAGGACAGCGGCATGCTTCCAAAGTCGGCAATCTGGGTAGGCATCGGCGGCGTGGACGAGGCATCTCTTGTCCAAGTAGGCGTAATCGCAACATATGGAAAGATAACGTATCGGAAAGTAAACAATAGCGATGCCAGCATATTCAAGGAGTCGATTCGCCCAGTGGCCACGTACTACGGTTTTTATGAGACATTGCCCTATGCATCCGTCAAAATACCCCAATTGGCAGTCCGCCCTGGAGACAAGATGCTTGCAAGCGTGCGCAAGGTTTTGGGCACAAACGACTCGTTTGTAGTCTCGCTCAAAGACCTATCGCGAAATGAGAAACCATTCTCCCTAACGCTCAATTCTCCGATTGGCGACGGGTATGGCGTTCCTCACATGTCCGCTGAGTGGATAGTCGAGAAGGTCTCAACGAACACTTCCCCAAACGCCCCGCAGTACCCTCTTGCTGGTTTTAGCGACATCCAGTTCAGAAATTCCGGATTCAAGACCTCAATCTCTCCGCCTGGAGACTCTGTCTCTGTGCAAAACAGGATAGCTGACGGCGAAGTTACCAACATCCATATCTTCGGGATAGATGCACTGCACAAAAACTATGACCTTGCAACTCCATCGTCCCTCTTGCAGGGAGGATCGGGTTTCAATGTGTACGATAGCAAGTGCACTCCAAGCGGAAACTAAAAGACCCTAATAAAGACCCTTCCTATAGGTCTCTTCGCATACAAATTGCGGCTTGTTGGAGACAAGACATATAAACTGCCCTCCAAAAACTTACATCATGCATAAACTGCCAAGCGAGAGCTTTTGCCAGCCAAAAGGAAACAAGAAGCACACTTCCATGAAGGAGGTCCTCTCAAAGGTGATGCGTGCATCGGCAATGGGAGTTGCGATGTGCATATTCACATGCTCTGCCTCAGGGGCCACAAGGCCTTCTTCACGCCAGGCAGACTTCTCGATATACTCGCTGAATTGGTCAGGCTACATATCTGATATCTCAAGCGTCCTTGCACAGAGCGCTGTAGGGGTCAAAGGCACCTTCAATATACCTAAGATATCTGGCAGCTGCTTTGCAAAGGGCGCATCCGCATATAGTCCCCTGCACTTCTATGAAATGGCAGCATGGGTAGGCATAGGCGGGACAGAGGAGAACTCCCTTGTGCAAACTGGCATAATCGCAGAGTACAGCGTCCTATCGCTCCAAAGCTCGAATTTCCTTGAGACTTCGCAAAAGCTATCGTATCTTCACATCTCTCCTTTCTATGAAATGCTCCCTCTGCCTCCAGTACGCCTTCACGGGCTAGATATGCGCCCTGGAGATGAGATAAGCGCAAGCATACTGAAGTCAGGGAAGACCAAAGACAGTTTCACCATATCCCTAAAGGACGAGAGCAACGGCAAATCTTTCAAGAAGACCCTAAAGTACCCTCTCTCAAATGGATACGCTGTGCCGCATCTCTCAACAGAGTGGGTGGTGGAGCGCCCTGCGTACCAATTAAATGCAAAGACCTTCTTCCAGATGCCCAACTTCGACCCTGTGACGTTCAAGTCCTCAGGGATGGAGACAACCTTCCTAGGGCTTAAGGGTGCTGAGCAATTTGGCATAAGCGGCATTGGCGAATTAATCAAGATAGACATGTCAACAAACGGCACGGCAAGCACGGCCTTGACAAATACGAGCTCCCTTGCAAATAGCGGATCCGGATTCTACGTCACCGATAAAGGATGCCCATTTGGCGGATAGCAAGCAAAAATAGCGCTCAGCGCTTCACACTGGCTTTAGGATCAGTATGATCTCAAGGACTACTTCTATCACTATGAGGGCTATCACTACGAGTTCCAGCAGATCCGACCTCCTGTTCCTCATCATCTCTGTCACGAACTCCCACCTCTTGTCTATTATGTCAAGGTCGTCCTCTACAGACTTCTTCCACTTGCTTATCTTGAAGACGTCATCGTAGAGCGCGTAGAGCTTAAGTATGTACCACTCCCCAAAACCTGAGAGCGTGTCGTCCACGTAATTCACCATGTCACGCGTCTCGTCGTAGAACTTGCCCAGCTGCAAATCAAGCTCCTTTAGCGATTTTCCCGGGCTGCGCTTCTCCTCGAGCACCTTTATCATCCTCGCCTCCGTCTCGGATATCTTCTCGGAAGTCGCCCTATGCGATATGCGCATTTGAAGGAGCTGCACGTTTGCTATCTCGCCTACGAGCAGCTCGTGCTCGTACTTCCTAGACTTGTCTATCATGACAGAACTCTCCCACCCTACGAACACTGCATCAAGGGAGCTATACGACATGCTCCTGCTAAGCACCTCCTCGGTGTACTTTTCAGAGAGCGATGCAGGATTTGGCTCATCGATCAAAAGCCCTGCTATTAGCTTCCTGTTCCTGTCAACTATCCTCTGCTTCTCCCCCTCTATGTAATATATCCTGTACCTCTCGTCATACTCGCTTGGGCTTATGCTTGCTATCTTTGCAAGGGCCTTCTCCACCTTAGCCTTCTCCCTTGCTGCAGCAACCGTAAGGAACTCGTTTATCTTCTTGTCAAACGTTATTTCAAGGACCCTTGAGAGGTCTGAACTTAGCACCTGGCACCTAAATCTCAATGAGAACGAGCCGCTGTTGTACACTGCGACCTGCACCTTGAACTTGAGCAACTCCTCCTGGTCTATGTACGTGTCCTCCTTCAAATTGAATATCGTGGGCATGTTAAATGATGCAATCTCCTCAGGCTTTGGCCTTGCGTACTCATACTTCGAAAAGTTCTCTGGATTCTTGAGCAGGCCCTTTAGCTGCTCGTCGGTGAACTTGGTCCCTGTGCTGTATATGAAAAGGTAGATTATCTCTCCGTTCATGATCATTCACCAAAATCGGCCAAAATATCGGATGGTCCGCATCCTAATTATCCTTTT
>JAKAON010000043.1 GCA_021812185.1 Microcaldota archaeon | reverse complement strand
TAAGATTGGGAATGGTACAATATTTGCAGCAAGTGGAACAATAGGATTGATACAAAAATGTATAGAAATAGTGAATAATCATTCTGCAGAACTTGATCTTGGTTTAACTTATGAAACATTGGAAAGTATAAAAAGTAATATATTTCCAGTAGTAAAAAATGCGAGGGATTCTTATGTCCAGTATAACAATACAACAGAAGGCATACCCAAGATAGACATTTTATTGTGTGGGTTAGATAAAGAGAAACAACATAAAATGTGGCATATGGGGGCTGATACACATGATGAATTCATAGATGCTGTGGGATGCTATTGTAGCGGGAATGGTGAAACCTTTGGATATGCTTTATTAAAAAGTCTTATGCAATCATCTTCTAATATAAATTCTGGAAAACTTATAATTTATAGAACAATTAGAGATACAATAAATTCCATTGCATTTGGCGTTGGTGAACCGATAGATATCTGGTATTTGAAAGGGGCCACAACACATAATGAGATTAGCAAGAATAATGTACATATGCTATCAAGAGATGAAATTGACACTCTTATCAATTTGTATAAAAAATGGAAGGATATAGAGGCAACTTTTTTATCTAAAGCCGAATTGTGAATGGTGAAATTATGCAGACCAAGGTTAAAAGATATATTATGTATGTATTAACAAATAGGAATGTGACAGATCTATTTATGCTCAAAAGAAAAGATAATTTAAAAATACAAAATGATGATGAGGATATGAAAAATTCAATAACAAAACAAGATATAAAAATACTATCAGATGTTAGAAGGTTATTAAAAAAAGCCGCAGATGTTCAACCATGTCCAGGATGCAAACATGATATAGAGCAATTGGAAAAGTTTGTAGGTGAGAAAAAAGACGCTTTAGAAAATGAAAAGTTAGTAAATAAAAAAACTGCTGAGTTGTTAAAGGAAGTTGACTTTGTAAATGAACTAACTGATATTGCTATTGTGGTATCTAGGATTATTAAACCTTTTGTAAGAATCAGGAAAATACCTGAGATATACGAAAAAGTTCTCAGGGATGACATGAACGCAAATAGGACAGTGAGAAAGTACTTGGTTGATGCATATGAGGATATCTGTAAGCTGGAGAGAAGAGATAAACATTATATGCTTATGAAAGATGTTGTTGCTTCCTTTATAAGAGCTACAGAATTCAAATTAAGCGTGGATAAATATACTTTTTATATTTTTGATAAGACTATAAAATGGGGATACAAAACACACCTCCTTAGTGCGACAAGCAAAATTATAGTTGGCATAAAATGTATTTTGAATCCTTGGCGATATGAATGATCTGATGGAAAAAAGGATATCCACACTTATATTCTGCAAAGATGGAATAGAAAATGTAGTAAACTTGATAAACGAGATTTATGGCATCTCTGAAGAGATTATTGTAATAGATTCAAGTACTCCAAAAAATAAAGAAATCTTGGCGGAAGAAAAAAATAAGGAAAATATGGAAAAGGTGCATATATATCCTGTTACCGCACTTGGTCATCCAGAACCTTATCAAATGTATGGACTCAGCAAATGCAATTATGAATGGGTATTTTATATAGATACAGATGAAAGGCCAAATGAATACCTAAAAAGAGATATTAAAGAGATAATCAGTACTTCAAAATGCGACGCGTTTTTAGTTAGAAAAATGGAGAGGGATAGAAAGGGAAATGTTCTTTTCAGTTCATACCAGAGGAGATTATACAAGAAGGATAAAGCAACATATACTGGCAATGTGTTTTTCGATCCGATTATTGAAGGCACTGAAAATAATCTTAATGATAATTATTTTATCAATCATCATTTTGATTATTATGAGAATCCGGACAAGAGTAATAAAAGATATTTTTTAATATGTGCATATGAAACAAGAAAAACTTATCGGGATATTATTGAATTTTCTCTAGATAGTAAATTTATATGTAACTTTATAGAAATATATTATAGAAAATTTGGAAAAAAAGTTGAAGATGAATTAAGTAACTTTGATTATAAGCTTTTGCATATCTTTTATGAATATGTTTTTGGCGAATTTAGATATTGTTTAAAAAAACGAAAATTACCTAACTTTGGTTTTATGATAAACAATATCCCATATTTAATAAAAGAGACTGAATCTCTTTTTAATTATGATGATAATGAAAGAAAACTCCAGTTGGCTATTTCAAAGGAAATACACAAATCTGGTGGAGTTATAAATTATCTCAATATGGATGAAATTTTAATAAAACAGTTAAGGGCAAAAGATTGCAATAATTTAAATGGTGTTGATTTATTTATATCATTATTACGAGATAAATATTACAAGAACCATGAATCAATTATTAAAATAATAGACCAATAAAGGATAATAAGGACAAAGAATTCTGGTTCCACGGAGCCTGAAGGCAAACTGCTTTACAGAACGCATACGTAATGCCAGGCAATGATAATATTGCCAGAAACAGATGATATGCTAATAGGCATACTCTTATTAATACTCGCAGCCTTCGATATGATCTGGGCGCTGAAACGTATACAATTTGTATCATCTGTGTAGGCGCAAAATCCGCACTGTTTAATCGGAAGAGGAGGTTATGTTTATCACCATCGGTCCGGCATAGTCGAAGCCAGGGGCCAGTATGTAGAAGCTCATCATCATGCTCTCCTTGCTTTCGACAACTACGGGAACCTTGGGATCCGTGCCAACGAGCTTGAAAGGCTCGGAGATGCTTACGGAATTTATCTTTACGCCTACGTCAAGTATTCTTCTCAGCTGCGCGCTTTGCATGAATATCTGGTTCTTAATGACGTCGAGAATTCCTGCAGCATCAGGCATCTCTTTCTCTTCCCCATTGACCTTGTATATGACTTTCGTCAGCTCTATATGCACCATATCCTCATTTACGGACTTGAATTCTATGTTCATCGGTCCGTTGTACTTGAACTGAGGCGCGTTTATGCCAAGCTTGAATTCTATCTTGTTGTTTGGCATCACATTCGCAGGAAGCGCTGGAGACACTGACGTTATCTTGAATGGCGTTGGGACAGATATCGACAGTATCTTGACTGGCTTGGGCTGCTGGGCCTTGAAGATCATCGGAAGCACGTCGTCAGGTATGTTCTGGAAAGGTATCTTCAGCTCAAAGCTGCTTTTATCCAGCTTGATGCCCTCCATAGAGTGCATCTTTCCCTTCCACAATATGTTTATCGCAGTTATGTTTACTTGCTGCTTCCTTTTCAAAAATTCGAACATTTTTTACACCTATCAGATTTTTATACGCATACTGCATAATGCCATGCTGTTGTGAGCTGAATGCTACTTTCTGTGCACTAGATGCTCGTATGCGAGCGCAGCTATTATGCCGCCTATTACCGGGCCTATCCAATATACATACCAGTTCGCAAAGAAGCCTGCAGCAATCTCTGGGCCTAGTGCCCTTGCAGGGTTAGCTGCGCCTCCTGTGAAAGGGCCTGCGACAAGGATTCCTCCGGTAAGCGCAAGGCCTATCCATAAGCCAGCAGTCTTGAGATCCTTTTTGCCTACCACTACACCGAAGACAGTAAATACAAGTATAAATGTTATCAGCGCCTCTATCCCTATCCCTTGCAGAACCGAGATGCCTTGCGCAAGAGATGGAGCGCCAAGATTGCCGGAGCTTACAAATGCGATGGGCATGAAAGCGAGAAGAGCGTATGCAGCTATTGCAGCGCCTAGGACCTGCGCTATTATATATGCAAGCGCATCTTTTGGCTTTATCCTGCCCGTGACCAGGAAACCCATTGTGACAGCAGGGTTTATGTGCCCGCCGGATATCTCGAGGGCTATTGTTACAGCCACGGCAAGCGCAAGGCCGTTTGCCAAAGCTATGACGAGAAGCTCAGGCACGATTCCGTACGATGCAAGATAGTACTGCGCAGCTACAACAGAGCCTGCGCCTATGAAAGTAAGTATGAATGCGCCGAAGAGCTCTGCGAATATCTTTTGCTTTGATGATATAGATGCCATATTAAGTAACATCTTTGATGGAAAAACATATATAAACCAAACGGTATATAGGATATACTATATGAATTGCTTGTAGGTATTCTTATGGAAAAATGGGAAAAGCTTGCGGACAGGAAAAAAGTGGATTTGGTAATGGAAAGGCTTAATGCAAAGGGAATTAACGCATACTATGCAGAAGACGGGAAGGAGGCGCTTGACAAGATGCTAGAGCTCATACCTGAGGGCTCTGAAGTGTTCGAGGCTACTTCAACAACATTGCAGAGCATAGGCTTCACGGACATAATGAAGGAAGGCAAGAGATATGTAGATGCTGTGAAGCAGGTCCGCGAAATAAACGATCCGACAGAGAGGGACAGGCTTAGGAGGAAAACTACCATCGCACAGTTCGCAGTAGGGAGCGTGCATGCAGTTACGGAGGATGGAGAGCTTATTGCAGCTTCTATGAGCGGAAGCCAGCTTGCGCCATATGTATACACTGCGGAGAGGGTAGTGCTTGTGGCAGGGACGCACAAGATAGTGAATAGCGTAGAAGAAGGAATAAAGAGGATAAAGGAGCACACTGTTCCGCTCGAAAACAAGAGGATGATGGCAGCATACGGAATAGGCACAGCGCTGAATAAGCTGCTGATTATGTACGGGGACAAGACGAAGGGAAGGATAAGCATAATATTCGTGAACAGAGTGCTTGGATTCTGAGAGCAGCATTCAGCATTTGCAGCCCTAATCCTGGATTGCCTGCGGAATCATCAATCGCTTATGGAATTCTTTGGATTTAATATCCTTTCCAGGATTTTCCTGTCTAGGATCTTCTTCTCGATGCAGACTTCCATTACGCTCTTCCCGCTCCTGTAAGCCTCGTTGGCTATCTCCGCTGCCTTCTTGTATCCTATATATGGATTCAGCGCTGTAGCCACAGACACGTCCTTTTCCAGATAAGCATTTATTGCGGCCTTGTTGGCTCTTATACCCGAGATGCATTTTCCAGCAAGGGATGACGAGGCATTTGAGAGTATCCCTATTGAAAACATTATGTTGTATGCTATGACAGGCATGAACACGTTCAGCTCGAGCTGGCCTGACATTGCCGCGTTCTCTATTGTGCAGCATCTTCCGTTCGCCTCGAAGCACACCATGTTCACCATCTCAGGAATGCTTGGATTGACCTTTCCTGGCATTATTGACGAGCCAGGCTGCACTGGAGGAAGGGTTATCTCTGAGATGCCCGCGCGCGGACCTGACGCAAGGAGCCTTAGGTCGTTTGATATCTTCGACAAAGCCATGGAAGCAATTTTAAGCGAATTTGACACCATGACCTCTTCAAGCTGGTTCTGCATCTGCGCGAACATTCTTTTTGTATTCGTGAACTTAAGCCCTGTGATTGAATTTAGCTGCCTGATAACCTCCTCGGGATAGCCTTTTGGGGCGTTTATGCCAGTGCCCACTGCAGTGCCGCCAAGCGGAAGCTCGAGGAGGGACGCGGATGCGTGTTCGATCTCGGAGATGCAGATGCCAATAGCACCAGAATACCCTGAGAATTCCTGGCCGAGAGTGATTGGCACTGCATCCTGCAGATGCGTCCTGCCAACTTTGATTATCCTGGAGAATTCCCTGGATTTGGCTTCAATCCCTTTCTTAAGCCCGCTTAGGGATGGAAGCAGCTCGGAATTTATTTTCTTGTATGCGGCAAGATGCGTGTTTGCATGGAACGTATCGTTTGTAGATTGAGACATGTTCACGTGGTCGTTCGGGCTCACTATCGAGTAATCTCCTTTCCTGCCTTTCAGCTTAAGTATCGCGGCGTTTGCTATAACCTCGTTGACGTTCATGTTTGTGCTTGTCCCTGCGCCTGCCTGGAACACGTCTATCGGGAATTGGTCTCTGAGCCTGCCTCCTATTATCTCGTTGCATGCATAGACTATAGCTTCGCCAATCTTCCTGTCAAGTTTCCCAAGCTTCATGTTTGCAAGGGCTGCCGCCTTCTTCAGTATGGCATAGGAATTTATCAGTTCTGTTTGCATGCGCACATCGGATATTCTGAAGTTTTCAATGGCGCGCGCTGTTTCTGAACCGTAA